>DASUFG010000027.1:0-5379 GCA_036274715.1 Agriterribacter sp. | reverse complement strand
AAAGCCAGTTAAAATATCGCCAGTTCCGCATCTGGTATTCAAGTTCGCTTTGACCTGGTGTGCGTAAAACTTGCTTAATGGGTCCTATCAGATAGTAGTCGGTACAGGAAATGATTTTTCCGATAGCGCCTTCCTGCAATTTTTTTACCATTTCTATGTACCCGGGGTCATACCGGTTTTGTAACCCAACCACTACCTTTAGATTTTTCTGGCTAGCCAGTTCGCCTGTGGCCAATACTTTACGGATGCCTGGTGCGTCGGAAGCAAGGGGCTTTTCCATAAACACATGCTTATTGGCTTTTATAGCCGCTTCAAAATGTAACGGACGAAATGCCGCCGGAGTTACCAGCAATACCACATCGGCGAGGGCAATAGCTTTTTCATAGGCATCAAAGCCAATGAATTTATTTTGCTCCGGAACTTTTATAGCATCTTTTATGTTTTCAATTTCCAAAAGATTATCATAAGCGGCATCCAGTTTATCCCTGAATACATCTGCCATAGCCACTAATACTACATTGGCTTTAGTGCTTAGCGCATTAACGGCGGCCCCTGCACCACGGCTCCCACAGCCAATCAGTGCTATTTTAATCGGATCATTATGTAATGTCCATGCGTTTGCATCAAAGGGCAAAGCCGAACCCAACAGCGTTCCGCCAAGCAAGGCTGCTGAATCTTTAAGGAATTCACGACGGGCTGTCAGAGTTCCTGCTGTATTTTTCCTTTCCTGTTGCATAATGAATGGTATTTAGTTATTCAAACCGAAAGCTTCCGAATTTATCGTATTCGTGAAAGTTACCGCTATTCAGTTTCCACGACCAAAGTGCTTCTCCTTTATCGTAATCAATACGGTACAGGTTTCCTTTCCATCGTGTGCCTGGCTTGGGTAAAGTTTTTAGCACGGGCTTCATTAACGCAAAAGGAATGTATACTTCCGCCATCCATTTTTCCGCTGGTCCTCCCGGCTTTTTTTCGCCTGATACCATACTTGTGGCGTGACGCGTTTTACGTTCAGCTTCGTAATGAAAAGGTATCCAACTGTTCAACTTTCCTTTTTCGTTAAAGATGATGATCGGTAATTCGTAATCCAGCGGCGAAAGTTCGTACTCAAGATAGGCAGGGCTGCTTTCATCGGGCTGCAGAAAAATTTCAATTACATCCTCATTCCACAAATCAAGAAAATCCTGCTGCATAGTATTGGTCAGCTTCCTGTCGTTGCAGGAATACAAAAAATACATCCCGGTGGCAGAGTACAGCAGTTTTACTTTGGTTTCATGGTTGTCGCCTGCAGTGGTACGTTGAGGTATGGGTAACCAACTGGCACCGTTCCAGTTTTTTGCAGCACCGGTTCCGGAAATTTCGAAATCAGTTGTTTTCTGTATAAGGCATTCGCTTTCTTCTGGTTGCTTTTTGTTTGTATTTTGGTTAGTCGTGCAAGAGAAAAACGCAACAAAGGCAACTGCTGCTATGTAGAAACAAATATTGATAAAACGGGGCATAGGCGATCTATTGTTGAATCATACCGGGAAACCATTTTTCTGCATTTTTCCTGTAAATTTTATCCACCACTTCTTTAGGTAGATGCAATGCTTTAAATTTCCCATCCACTTCGGGAGCTTCCATGGTTTGATCTGAAGTGAAGAATTTCCAATGGTTTGTCCATATATCGTGCGCATAGTTCAGTACTTTTTCAATGGTGCTGTCTTCTATCATAATATCCGTGGCATACAAAAGCCTGTCCTGGTATTTTATGAAGAAGTCGTACACTTTTTGATGATCCTTTAAAGCCTGGTATTGTAAATGTGAAATCCTTTCGGCCATGTCTACCGCCATGTTTGGAAATTGATCCAGGTGCTTGGCTAATTCATCTACACTCCATTCCAGGCTACCCAGGTGGGCGCCATCAAAGCGAAGATTGGGGTGTTTTTCAAGCATATGGTCTCTCGCCCTGACCTGGTCTTCGTACGATGGATATTCAGGATGCAAAAACATGTGGTATTCCGGGTGTCCCTCAAAATATTCCCTATCGTTTTTTACCGTCATCTGGTCTAATGGCAGCCAGCAATTTTTAGGTTCCCCAAGATGGCCGACCAGGGTTTTATGTTTTTCTTCGATGAAATCGAAAATCGGATCAAGGCGGGGATTGTCGATCATAACAAATTTTCCATTTTTATCTTTGTATTCCATCCCGATATTCTTCCACACTTTAACGCCAACGGCACCGCTATCAAAAGAGGCTTTTAAGTATGCAATTGTTTTTTCCTGCCAATTGGGTTCGTCAAAATGGTTAATATAAAAACTGGTGGCATAAGCAAATTCGCCGGGATATTTTTTGAGATGAAAAGTGGTGAACTCCTGTTGCTGTTCGAGCGGGGGATAATCAGGTGCCGCTACATTCAAACTGAGTAAATGGAAATTATTTTTCTTGGCATATTCTATCAATGCCGGGTTGTAGGTGTTCACATGCACGTGGGTGTCATATTTCTCAACCGTCGTAAAATCATCAAGACTATAGTATTGTTCATCTGATCCCTTGTTAGCAGGTTCATCGCAACTATGCATAAGAAATAACAAAGGGATGAACTTTAAATAAAAGCTGCTTTTTTTCATCGTGTTAATTTTTTGCGATCATCAATTTTTCTCTAACCAGGTCCGTTACGGCATGAATAGCCGGTGGGAATACTTTTCTCAGGTCAATTTCTTCATTAGTTAGCAGACTGTTTTTCAAGGTCGCCATAAAAATATTCTTGATTTCTGTTGCCAGGTTTATTTTACAGATGCCGCGGTTGATCGATTCTTTAAGACTAGCGGCAGGGATGCCGGAACCACCGTGTAACACCAGCGCAACATCTGTTATCTCATGTATTTGCTGCAATCTTTCCAGGTCAAGCTTAGGCTCCTGTGTATAAAATCCATGAGCTGATCCAATAGCAACGGCAAGTGCATGCACGCCGGTGGCTTCAACAAAATATTTTGCCTCCTGGGGATCTGTGAATCCTGTTTTTTCTTTGGATTGTCCGAGTTTAGCTACATAGCCCAGTTCGGCTTCTACATTAGCATTATATGTTGCCGCCAGTTGCACCACTTTTTGGGTAATGCTGATATTTTCTTCAAGCGTTTTTTCGCTCGCATCAATCATTACAGAATCAAAACCCGCGTCTAAGCAATCACGTATCAATTCGTATGAGTCTGAATGATCGAGATGCAACCAGCCTTCTACCTCGTATTTTTGCAAAGCTGTACGCGCCATATTCACGGCAACTTCCAGTCCCATGTAGTCAATTGAACTTTTGGTGAGCTGTAATATTACGGGTTGCTTTGTGTGTGATGCGGCTTCCAGCACGCCACGCAACGTTTCATAATTATAAAAATTGGTTGCCAGTAAAGCAGCTTTCTTTTGCTGCATCTCCCTGAGCTTTTCTGTCATATTATTTTTCAACATATCCAAATCTGTCTTTTGCGATCTTCAAAATATTTTCCGGATCCTTAAACGCATTAGTGCCACCAGCCGCAGTTGTAGATACCGCTCCCATTACATTTCCGAATGACTGGCAAACACGTAGCGGGTGGCTTTGTATGAATTTATAAATGAAGCCCGCGTTAAAACTATCGCCTGCACCTATCGCATCTACAACTGCATCATTCAAAAAGGCGGGTTGAGAGAAAGATTCCTTGCTGGTGTAAACAGTTGATCCCTCATTTCCCTGCTTCAGCACTATAGTATTCGCGATATTTTCAATTTTTTCAATGGCGGCGCTAACCGAGTTGCATTTTGTTATGCGTAAAAGCTCTTTTTCATTGGGAAGAAATACATCAACGTAAGGGAGGATATTTTCAAGGTCAATCTCCCATTTTTCGGCAGGATCCCATTGCGGATCAAAAGAAGTAGTGAGTCCTTCTGCTTTAGCTTTTTTGAAAATCATGCCAATGTCTTGCCGGATGGCTTTTTGAATAAAGAATGAAGAGAAATGAAGATGGCGTGATTGCTTAATGATTTCCCAGTTAAGGTCTGTTGCGGTTAAGTATTCCATTGCCCCGGGATGAGTGACCATGGCCCTGTCTTCGCCAAAATTTAAAACCACCGTGGCGCCTGTACTTAATCCTTGCCGCTGCTCAATGGCAGTTATATCAACCCCGCTTTTACGTAATGTTTGTAATACCAATTCCCCAAAAAGATCTTTTCCGAGTTTACCCAGGAAAGCCACTGTTGCACCGAGGCTGCAGAGGTTACTGGCAAAAATAGCGGAAGAACTTCCCAGGGTGAGGCTCATTTCGCCGGCCAGAACTTCTTTGCCCATAACTGGAAAAGAATCATTCTTATTTAAGATAAAATCTACATTAAGTTCGCCGATGACTGATACATCAAATTTTTTCATATTGGAAATCAAGCTTTATCCTTAGCCAGAATAATTTTCAACTTTGTTTAACTTTTATTTCCCGGATAAGGGTAAATGGTAACGCCCTGAACAATGCGCGTGATGGTTTCTTTTTCGGAAGGATTATCAGGCGTAAGCCCAAACGCCAGGGATTTATAAAATCCCAGTATCTGTGCTGGCATAATAGTGCAGACGGCAAGAAATTCTTCATCCACGGTTTTGCTGTTGGTGGACAGTTCTATTAACAGGTTCACATCTATTTTTTCTTTTGCCGATTCGATGATACCGATGCTGAACAATCCTTTTTCTCCTTTAGCAATATCCTTTACAAGGTCTTTTTCATATTGATGTACATAATCATCGTTCGAAAATAAATACACGAGTAATGTGGAGGCATTGATAACTGCTTTGGGTCCATGGCGGAATCCAAGATAAGAATCAAATTTACAAATCACTTTCCCATCGGTGAGTTCCTGTAGCTTCAGGTCAGACTCGTTGGCAACCGATTGTAGGGGACCTGAGCCCAAAAAAATAGCCCTCTGGAAATCAAGCTTTGCTATAGCCTTTAATTGATTGCTGTAATTTTTAAGAATATTTTCCCCATAGCCGGCCAATTGTTTCACCTGTGCTTTAAGACTTTCAATTTCTTTTATTCTTGAAATGAGGAGCCCTGCCAGCAGCATAGCCGAAAAACTACCCGTCATTGCCAGGCTTTGGTCATTGGCTTCGGGCGGCAGTAAAAAAACAAAGGTGGAGTTGGTACCATTACCCGATGCACGGGCCAATTTGCCATCCGGGTTGCAGGTAATGATTAAATGAAACACCTTATTGGAGCATTCATTTGCCATATTTACCGCAGCCACGCTTTCCGGGCTTTCGCCAGAGCGGGCAAAAGAAATCAGCAAGGTACATTTATCGCTAAAATAATGCCCGGGATGCGAAATCAGGTCTGTTGTGGCAATCGCGATGGTTTGCTTTTGGGTGTTCTTTTGAAAGGGACCCT
>DASUFG010000026.1:0-5602 GCA_036274715.1 Agriterribacter sp. | reverse complement strand
TGCGTGGTGTTATTTGTTAGTATTATTGAGATAAGTAATGATAGGGCACAGGTCTGGCCATGCACGAAGCAATGCCACTAAACCTGCGCCAGTGTGGGAAGTTGTGGTTAAGTGTTATTTATTATTATTGAGATAAGTAATGATGCGACGCAGGTCAGGCTGTTCGCAAAGAAATGCTGCCAAACCTGCACCAGTTGGGGAATAATAAAAAAAGGCATCCCATTACAGAACGCCTTGTGACCCCGCAGAGACTCGAACTCTGGACCCTCCCGATGATGATCGGGATGCTCTACCCTTCGCAATTCTGTGATAACACCTTGTAATGTCTTTACCGGGAATAATAAAAAAAGGCATCCCATTACAGAACGCCTTGTGACCCCGCAGAGACTCGAACTCTGGACCCGCTGATTAAGAGTCAGCTGCTCTACCAACTGAGCTACGGAGTCGGTTGGTGGAGGGCAAAAATATCAAATAGTTTGCTATTCTCCCACTTCGTATCAAATAAGATCTCATCCTGTTCCCTTTTTCTTTATTTAAATTGCGGTTTCTTATGAATCCGGCGATTAACCAGGTAAAGCTTATCGAATGTTCCCGCGACGCTATGCAGGGCTGGCCTCATTTTATTCCTACGCCAAAGAAAATTGAATATATCAACAGCTTACTGAAGGTAGGTTTCGATACCATCGATTTTGGCAGCTTCGTGTCGCCCAAAGCCATTCCCCAAATGGCCGATACGCATGAAGTGATTGCAAAGCTGGATATTCCCGCAAATGGAACAAAGCTGCTCGCCATAATTGCCAACGAACGGGGTGCCTGGGAGGCAGTACAATACGACGGCATAGCCTGCCTGGGTTTTCCTTTTTCCGTTTCTGAAACTTTCCAGGTGCGAAACGCCAACAGTACCATAAAGGCATCCCTGGCGAGAGTGGAAGCCATCCAGGAACTTTGTGTACAGCATAAAAAGCAATTGGTATTGTATCTCTCGATGGCTTTTGGTAACCCTTATGGTGATGTGTATAATGAGGACATTGTATTTAATTGGGCCCGTACCATGGCGCAGATGGGTATAACGGTGATTTCGCTTGCAGATACCGTGGGACTGGCATCGCCCGAACAAATTGCGCATGTCACGCGCCATGTGGTCAAGGATTTGCCGGATATCGAAATTGGCGTGCATTTGCATTCCACCCCCATTCACCGGGCGCACAAAATAGATGCCGCTTTACAGGCCGGCTGCCGGCGTTTTGATGGCGCTTTAATGGGCATTGGCGGCTGCCCGATGGCCAACGACGAACTGGTAGGCAATATGGATACCGAACAAATGATCGCTTATTTTTCTACATTGCAACTATGCGATAATATTGATACTGCCGCTTTGCATCAGAGTATCATCCTCGCACAATCAACTTTTGTATAGCATGAGCAATTTCAGGTTAGCATGTAACATACCCCCGTTTCCACATAAAATTAATCACCAGCATAAGCTGTTTTTATCGGGCTCCTGCTTTACGGAGCATATTGCCAAACAACTTCACGGCAATAAATTTACCATCATCGAAAACCCCAATGGTATACTTTTTAACCCGGTAAGCATGTGCGCTTCGCTTACTTCCTATATGGAAAAAAAGCGGTATACTGAAGATGATCTTTTTTATTACAATGAACTTTGGAACAGTTGGGATCACCACAGCCGGTTTTCGCATCCCGATCAGCAAATGGCATTGCAACGCATTAATGATTCGCTGCAAAAAGCCCATGCTTTTTTGAAACAGGCGGAATGGTTGATCCTCACTTTGGGATCTGCTTTCGTGTATGAATGGCTTGACAAGTCATCTCCCTTGTATCCCGCAAAGGGCAGGAGCAACGGTATTGTAGCCAATTGTCATAAAGTGCCGGCTGCGCATTTCAAAAAAAGATTGCTCACGCCGGAAGAAGTGCTTACGGTTTTAGACAACTTCACCTACCGGTTGTTTCACTTCAATCCTAAAATCAAAATTATTTATACCATCAGTCCTGTGCGTCACGCCAGGGACGGGTTTGTGGAGAATAATAAAAGCAAAGCGGTGCTCATACAGGCGGTGCATCATATGGTTGAAAAGTTCGAAAGGCTGTTTTATTTTCCTGCCTATGAACTCGTGCTCGACGACCTACGCGATTACCGTTTTTACGCGGAAGACATGGTACACCCCAATTACCTCGCTACCCACTATGTGTGGGAGCAATTTACAGCTGCTTGTATCGATCCTTCGGCATACCCGCTCATGAAAGAGATGGAAAAAATAAACATCGCCATCAAACACCGGCCTTTTAACCCGGAGTCTGCGCAACACCGGCAGTTCTTAAACAACCATCTTGCCAGGGTGAAAACTTTGCAGGCAGCTTATCCATTCCTCGATTTTACCGAAGAATTGAATTACTTCGGCAGTTAAACCCCGGGTGCATTTCCAATTTTCGCAGGCGGGTGGTGGCCTGCCTACCGGACTGGCAGGCACCGGCCTGTAGAACTCGCTACCGGTCTCACCGACCGGAAAACCAGGCAAGGGCGAAAATTTGAATTATGCACTAAACTTCCTTTCTTAAAATTTCCAATGGCGGTATATTCACTACACCGCGACTGTTAAACAATCCTATGGCCACCGTAAGCAACGATACGGAGAGAAAAAGGATAAGCATCGGTAAAAATGAGGGAGTAAATGCAGCATCGAATGTAAATTTGGCCAGGGCCCAACTGCCGGCCAATGATAATAGAATGCCGGTTCCGGCAGCCAACGCACCCAGGAAAAAATATTCCAGTCCTGTAATAAAAAGCAACTGCATGCGACTGGCTCCCAGCGTACGCAGCAAAACACTCTCGTGCATGCGCTGGTATTTGCTCACATATACGGAGGCAATTAAAACAATAAGCCCGGTTATGATGCTGAAGGCAGCCATAAACCGTATTACAAAACCAATCTTATCCAGCACCTCATCCAGCACTTTTAATATCAACCCCAGGTCAATAATAGATACATTTGGAAATTCCCGCACCACGGCCTGTTGAAATACAGCCGAAGTGTCGTTAGATGGCACACGGGTAACCAGTACATGAAATTGGGGTGCGGTTTCCAGTATGCCTGGAGGAAAAATAACCCGGAAATTGGTTTGTACCCTGCGCCAGTCTACCTCCCTGAAGCTGCCAATGATGGTAGGTAGCAACATGCCCTGTACATTAAATACAATACTGTCGCCAACGGATACCCTCAGCCGCCGCGCATAACCTTCTTCCATGGAGATAAAGATCGTGTCACCGGGTGAATATGGTTTGGTTGGCAAACGGCCGGCGGTTAGTTTTTCGGTATTGGTGAGTGAATCGCGGTAGGTAACGCGCAATTCTCCTTCAAAAGCCCGGCCGGGAGGTCCCTTTACACTGTCTTTTTTTGCTGCTGCGGCATTCTTTCCGTTGATTTCTTCGATGCGCATGGTAACGATAGGCACATCCTGGTAAATGGGCAGATCGTAGGCATTCGCGAGTTTTGCTACGCCTTCTTTCTGGTTGGTTTGTATATCAAACAGCACCATATTGGGTTGGTTATTGCTGGCACTCATGGATACGCGGCCCATCAATATATCCTGTGTAAAATAAAGCGTACCCATAAAAAGCGTGCCCAAACCTATAGTTACAACAAGGAGTATGGTTTGGTTATTGGGACGGTATAAATTAGCAAATCCCTGTCGCCATAAATAGCTCCACGAGGCCGGGAAGAACCGGCGCACCGCCGCCCGCAGCAGCAGGGCTACGCCGGTAAGCAGCAAAAAGGCCACTAAAATACCTGCGGTAAAAACAAATGCCTGTGCCCAGCTTTGCATCTGTAACCGCGTAAATAAAACAACAAATAAAAGGATCACAACAAATAAAAGTATCTGCAGCGGGTTGCGCCAAATAGGAACTCGTTCAACAGAAACCCTTAAAGTATAGAGCGGTGAAATGTTGCGTATAGACAATAACGGCAACAAGCCAAACAGGAAAGAAATAATAATGCCCAGTCCTACACCCTTTGCTATAGCGGTCCAGGAAATGGAAGTGCTTATTTCTATGGGCAGCATATCTTTCAATACGTAGGGTAAAAACTGTTGCGTGGCCGTTCCCAGTGCCGCGCCCGCCAATGCCCCGATTAAACCCAGTACCGTGATCTGTATTAAGAAAATCAAAAACGTTTGATTGGTGCTGGCGCCCAAACAGCGGAGTATGGCTATAGAAGATATTTTTTCGCGGACATAAATATGAATGGAGCTGGCGATGCCGATGCAACCCAATAGTAAGGCGATGAACCCGATCAGGGTAAGGAATTGTGAAAGATCTTCAAATTGCCTGCCCGCGTCCCTCTTGCGGCTTTCGGCTGTTTCATAATCGAGCCCGTTTTTTTCGAGCGGATCGCTAACTGCGGCAAGTTGATCCTTCATCCTGCTTTCTGCACGGTACTTAAAATAAAAACTATAGGTAAACCTGCTTCCCTTTTGCAGGAGACCGGTTTGTTCCAGGTACTGGTAGGGGATATATACCGGCGGCGCAATGGTAGTAGAAAGCCCGGAACGCCCGGGTGCCTGTGTAAGCATGCCGGCTATAGCAAACGTTACTTCGCCCACCCGTATGGAGTCGCCCACCTTTGCATCAAATTGCAGCATCAATGTTTTATCGACCAACGCCTGCCTTGACTCACGGAAATGAATACCTGCATTTTCGGGCGTGGTTTCCAGTCGGCCGTAATAGGGGTAATCTCCTTCTAATGCCAACACCTGCACCAGTCTCGTTCCGTTGTTTTTTGTAAAATATACCATGGAAGCGAACCGGCATTCTCTCGACCGCTGATCGCCCAGTGTATCTGCCATTTGTTGTATGCTGCTGTCGGGTGCTTTATTGCTTTCGATGGAGAGGTCAGCTCCCAATAATGTTTTTGCCTGGTTGTCGATATCATTTCTTACATGGTCACCCAGTGAAAAAATAGCCACCAAAGCCGCTATACCGAGTACTATGGAAGCCATGAACAACAACAGCCGGGAACGGTTCCTGCGGCTGTCGCGCCAGGCCATGGTGAATAGCCAGGGAAGATCCAGTCGTTTTTTTGATAAAGGCTGTTGGTTATTCATGCATGAATTTTATAGGGCCATTATTGTATTGCCCGTGCGTTCGTCCGAAATAATACTGCCACCTTTCAGGCGGATAATCCGCTGGGCGCTTTGTGCCAACTCGGCGTTATGGGTAACAATAATTAATGTGGTGCCTGCTTCCTTATTCAATTCAAAAAGCAAGGGTACAATCTTGCCACTGGTTTCATCATCCAGGTTACCGGTAGGCTCATCGGCAAACAATATTTTAGGATTGGTAGAAAAAGCCCGCGCTATCGAAACCCTTTGCTGCTCACCACCTGATAATTGTAATGGATAATGATGCATGCGGTCGGCCAGCCCTACTTTCCCGAGCAATGCAATGGCGCGTGGGCGGATATTTTTCTCGCGCTGTAATTCCAGTGGTACCATCACGTTTTCCAAAGCGGTTAACGTCGGCATCAACTGAAAATTCTGAAAAATAAAGCCGATATTACGGTTACGCATAAACGCTCTTTCG
>DASUFG010000025.1:0-4688 GCA_036274715.1 Agriterribacter sp. | reverse complement strand
TTTGTAAGCAATTTTAAATTTCTGGTACCGGTAGAAGTCACTTCGTATTTCCCCATTTTATTTCGGGTCTTATTTTATATTCTCCTGCTGTTGTCCCTGCGATGCCTGACCGCCAGTGCCCCCATTACCGCAGGTGGAAATTTTGAAGACTACCTGCCCGGCGACAATGCTTTTCAGAAACAGGATGATTAAAATTACCAAAAATTTTCGCGGATAGAGTCTAGCCCCAAAACAAAGATGATAACGGGTTGTGGCAGAAGTTACAAGATCGGCCCTCAATCGTGGCAATGCGATATGGACGGTCGTGTTTTTTTGTTTTGAGATTATTCTAAAACCATTTAATTTATACGACGGTCATATGCATGACAATAAGCCAAACGTTGTTTATTTTCTTCAATACTAGAAGATTTCTTCCTGTTACCGTTTGACCACTATTTGTTGCCTGGTATTTGCAAAATAGCGTAGCCAATTCGCAGGAGACATTTATCGATAATATCTCAACACGATCAATATGCCCTCCGCTACTCATCCCGTTTTGAAAATTTGCAATGACTGCGTCACGCCCTTTAGCGACAAGACCAGTTACATGAGAAGATACATACTCAGCGTCGTTCGAATATAGAGGAACTAACTCCAGGGCGTTTTTGCTATTATATGCGTCCTTCCATTTTTCAGTTTGTTTTTGAAATTCTTCAAAAAGTAATTTTGTATTGAGACTATCTGTTGATTGGGCATGAAGTGACAAAAATGCAAACAGCGCAATAAAAAGAAATATTGCATTTTTTGAATTTTTCATATGCTTTTTTTTGAGGTGATGGGAGATTGTTGTCGCCGCCGCTATTGCCGCATCCTTTTATAAATAGCGTATCCGGTTGTAAACGTTGAAGAGCGATTATATTGTTTTTGTAATAGTTAAGCGCCGATTCATCCAAACGGATAACTAATATAATTGAATTATTTCAGGCATGGGCAGGTGGCTTCAATTTTGCCCCGGGATAAACGAGCAGGGGGAGAGTAGGTATTTGCTGCCGCGATGCGAAATGAGTGACTTTTTCACCGCCGGGATTTCATGGACTGGTAAAAGCCCTTTGCGGAAATACCTGGGCAACCATATGTGCTTACGTGCTACCCTTAACCGGTAAGCCGTTTTTCAGATGGCGTTTACAAACCGGCTATTGTAAAAAGAGACGGATGACGTGTGACTGCAAGAGGTACCAAAGATGTTGATTCTTCACCCTTACAGGTTTTTATGGTTGAACGTTCCTGGAATAAGAAGCCGGTAATGATTTTCTACAATCGGTTTGCAGGTAAAGAACAACCATGTGCCGGATGCCGCCCGACCCGATATATTTTAGCTGTATCAGTTTCCCGGCTTCCACTCGTTATTTGTTCTGTTTATATCCGGCAACAAATGGTCCGGGTCAAGAACAAGGCTGGTAATTTTACCCGTGGAAGGATAATGAAATGTCCATTTACCGCCCCGCTGCCAAATTTCAACCGGCAATTGAAATTGTTCTGATTTTCCATTGTCCTGCGTAATTTTCAGGATTACCGGCATAATCATTTTAGCCCTGTTCTCAATTGTTACTACGGCACCTTTGGATGGTTCATCGTCGGCGTATTTGATGTTCGTAATCGCCTGGTCCAGTTTCCATGTGGTGAAGAACCATTCCTTCCAGAACCAGTTCAGGTCTTCTCCACACGCATTGTTTATGCAATGAAAAAGGTCATAGGGTGTGGGGTGTTTGAATGCCCATGCCTCTGTATATTTTCTGAAAGCGAAGTCAAACCGCTCCTTGCCTACTACTACAGTGCGGAGCACATTCAGTCCATAGGCTGTTTTGCCGTAAAATTGGTAGTGCTCGCCGGGATCCATAGCGTCTGAAACTACCATTAAAGGGTCGCGGTATTGCATAAATTGATTGTAATCGCGGGAAGCGAAAAAATCTTTGTCAAAAAATGCGGGGTCGTTTACATACTCTCCTTTGTTAAACAGGTCTGTTGCGTAGTAGTTGATGTACGTATTCAGCCCTTCATCCTGCCACATATATTTTCTTTCATTAGAGCCAACAATCATCGGGAACCAGTTATGCCCTATTTCATGGGTGATCAAAAACCATAAACGTGCTTTGGTTTCTTTATAATTATTAAAGATCATTCCCGGGTATTCCATTCCGCCTGTTAACCCGGCACTGCTCACTGCTGTGTTCCACGGGTATTCAAAAAATTCGTTTGAATATATTTCAATACTGGCTTTTAAGTATTCCGTTGATCTTGTCCATGCGGTATCGCCCATGCTTTCGACGGGATAGGCCGACATCGCTATTGCTTTTCGTCCCGAGGGTAAATCGATTTTCGCTGCATCCCATATCAATGCTTTCGCCGCTGCCCAGGCAATATCCCTGGTGTTCTTCATGGAGAAATGCCAGGTTAGGTTTCCTTTGGTAACCGGCCGCGTAGACGGTTTTCCCGCTTCATCAGCACCGATAATAGTAACGGTTTTATCGCTGGTAGCTGCCTGCGCAAGTCTCCTGATCTCCGTTGCTGTTAACACTTCTGCGGCATTTTGCAGATCGCCTGATCCATATATTATCATTTCCGAAGGCGCCGTAATGTAATATTCATAATCACCATAATCGCAGTAAAATTCTCCAAATCCCAAATACGGCAGTATATTCCATCCATCGATATCATCATACACGCACATGCGCGGATACCACTGGGCAATTTGATAGACAACGCCATTTTGAGTGCCTTGCAGTCCAAAACGTCCGGCGCCGTTTTCGGGTATTTTGAAACTGAAATTTACTTTTAATGTAATCTTATCTCCTTTGGCCAGCATCGGTTGCTGCAGGCGCACCTGCATCCGCGTGTCGGTGATGATGGGATGAACAGTATAGGTTTTCTCTTTGTAAGTCACTGAAACAGTGGAAAGATGGTACCCTCTATTATGGTTTCCACGCACGAAAAAATAATCACCAGGATAGGGCGTTGCTGCCACAGATTTTGACGACGAAGCGAAAATATTTTGGTCCAGTTGAAGCCATAGATAGTCCAGTTGATCCGGGCTGTTGTTGGTATATTCAATGGTTACATCCCCGGTTATAGAACTGTCTTTTTCGTTCAGGTTTCCGTGTACCAGGTAGCTTGCGCTGTTTTGCCAATACAATGGTCCCGGTACACCCTTTGCCGACCGGAATGCATTGCCTGCAGGTGGGTTAAACGTTTGTGCAAAGAGATCGTGAGGGTTATAGGGTAACGAATCTTTTTTATCCTGCTGGGCGTAAGAAAGGCAACTGCACATATACAAAAATCCGAGTAATGATATTTTTTTCATGGCAACATTTTAAAATTTTTCGTTGAGCATGCTTTATGGCAATGGATGCAACCGGTGTGGGCCGCTGTGAATATAGGTACGATAAATTACATTTTGCCTGGCTGTAAATAATATTTGGGTACCGGTGTGTGAACAGTGCAACCGTACTATTGATGTTACAGGCTGTATTGCCTGAAACCAGGAACCGGCTTGTCATTGCCTTATTCCGATTCTTATGTGCCGAAAACAGATAGAAGGACTCTTCGTTTAAAGAACCTGGTTCAAATGTTTTGATATGATTTAGCGATTGCCTTAAAATTCCAAAGCAGGTAAAATCAGGGACGTATCGCCCACGCAAGGCCGTCGGGTACTCCACCAACATCAATATGCCCGGTCACTTCTAAAGTTTTGAGATCTACGATGGACACATAATTATCAGCCGAGCACGCAACAAACGCACGTGCAGCCTCTGGATCCATGAGAATGCCTGCCGCGCCCTTACCCATTTTAAGCCGTTTGATTTCTGTGCGCGATTTGGCATCGTAAATGGTCAAATCACCGGTTTGCAGGCTGGAAATAAATACAAGTTTACCACCTGGTGTAAACTTGACGCGGTTGGCACCCGAAACCTTTGCATCAATTTTCAATACCAGTTTTTTTGCCTCCGGATCGATAATGGAAATTGTCCCGTCTTCGCTTGAGGCAGTCCATAACTCACGGCCATCGGGCGATACGTCAAATCCCTCCGATCCCCTCGCTGTAGGAATTACAGTTTGAACCCAATTCTCACGGGGTTTGGCACCGGGTGGTGGCATTCTTCCCGGTTGGGATTGTCCAGGCGCATCCACAAGAATGCTCACTGTTCCGGAAGAAACATTTGTTGTGTAAATCTTTTTTCCGTCGCCAGATACGTAAATCATATGTGTTCTGTCCTGGCCTGTTCCCATACACCAGTCAAGTTTGCCTGATGCAGGGTCATAGCGACCAACAGCCTTTGAGCCTTCTGCAGTGAACCAAGCCTTACCATTCACAAACGTTATATCATGCGGACCAAACAACGGTCTTGTATCAATATTGCGTAAGGGCTTTTGTGCAATAAGGTCAATGATGTTTATTTCATGTAAGCTTCCGCCTCCATAAATGCAAACGTAGGCCGTCTTGCCATCTGTAGAGGCAACCATTTCATGTGGATCTTCGCCAACAGGAATCCGGGCAATAATATGTAAGCTGGCAGGGTCTACAATCGCCAGCGTGTGGTTGGCTTTTGAAAGTGCAAGCAATGCCCGCGGAGGTGTGGATTGGGCATCACATTCTGTTAGTGAAAAAATGAATGCTGTAAGTAAAATAGGTACAGCGAATACACGGAACATAT
>DASUFG010000024.1:0-5050 GCA_036274715.1 Agriterribacter sp. | reverse complement strand
CCCTGATGTTGAAAAAAGCGGCGGTAGGTTTCGGATCGCCGTCAATATGCAAAGGGGCGTCATCAATATTGTTAATGGTAAGGCTGGCTGTTTGATAATACATCACTCCCTCTTTCTTGTGCCTGATTTCTTTTACTTCTCCTCTTTTAATCTGGTGCAATACGGCGAATAGCATTTGCAGTTTATTCATTTTTTGTACAATAACAACATCCAGCAAGCCGTCGCTAATACTGGCTTTTGGCGCAATGGTAAACTGGTTGCCAAACTGGTTGCTGTTAGCTATGCTGATAAAAAAGGCTTCAGTGGTAATTGCGATATCATTGGCCTTGATTTCAAAATGGTAGGGCTTTGCCTTAATGAAATTAGAATAAGTTTGTTTGATATAGGTAACTAAACCCCTCCTGTTTTGTTTGGCAAAATCGTGTGCTACCTGGGCATCAAAGCCCAAACCGCTCAACATGCAGGAAAACCCGTTGTTGATTGTGAAAGCATCGGTTAATTGCGGGATACCGCTAAAAATAAGGGCAAGAGCTTTATGGGGGTTTTTTGATATACCTGCTGATAATGCCAATCCGTTACCCGAGCCACAGGGAATTAGCCCGAATACAACGGGTAGGTCCCTTAAATTCTCCACTACACTACTTATGGTGCCGTCGCCCCCGGCTACCACTATATCTGTTACGCCGTCGCGTACTATTTTATCGCGAATAGCATCATAATTCCCTTCCGCATTAGTGGCATGTATTTCAAAATCAATGTCCGAAGCGCTAAGTTTTTTTTCAATAATTCGCTTGATCTTAGACTTGCTGCCTGTACCGGCAATAGGATTCAGCAAAAAGACAATTCTACGCTTCATACCTGCAAACTGACCAGCCTGAATAATACCAGGATCTTATGAATTAGTTTCATTTTACGTCAACCTCCGAAATTAAACCATCTCCTCCCGATTGCATCAAGCAGGAAAACGTATAATCAGGATTGCTGACTATTCAGGCGCGCTGTGGTGCTTTTTTTCGGCTTTTTAAAGCCTGGTTAATGGCGGCGGAAATATTTTGAAGTGTGGGTTTGCCTTCCAAACGCTGACCATTTACAAAAAGTGCAGGTACATCCGTTACCCCTGCATCCACGGCCTGCATTTGGTCGTCTCTCACATACCAGCCAAATTTTGAATTCATCAGGTTATCCAGGAAATGTTTGCCTGTAACTCCAGCATCACGTGCATATCCTTTAAGACTAATGGTACCCAAATTACGTTGGTGCTGCAAAAGTATATTATGCATTTCCCAAAATTTTCCTTCCTGGCCTGCAGCTATGGCAGCCTCGGCAGCTTTAAAAGAGCGTTGATGCACGCGCGTGAGGGGGAAATGGCGAAAGTTGTATTTTATCTTTCCCTTATATGTTTCAAGTAATTGCTGCATCACATCGTGTATTTTGGCCGTATCGGCGCTTTCGTAATCGCCATATTCCTCAACCAAAACTTTTGCTTCCGGGTCACCAACAATCATTTCTTTGGGTGGTATTATCCTTTCTTCTACTTTAAACTTCATATTCCATTCTTTTTAGATTAATCAATAAAGACAAAATAAATGCCATTTCGCCACAACTCGGCTAAACTGGTATAATATATTATTTTATAAGGTAAAGATTAACAATTTTGAGTGAATTTCAGCGCATTATCTCAATACAAAGCATTGTGACATATTGTCTTAAAATCAATGTTATTATGTAATGAAAATCCGGTAGGTTTGAAATATCTATTTTTTACATTAGCATATGCCTAAAATACAGGAGTCGGAGATACGATTTTTAGAGGGGCCGCAGTCCCGATGGGCCGATTTTACGTTTGCCGTAAAGGTAATGAGAGAATTTATTACGGGGTTCAGAGCCCTTCATTTTGCGGGGCCTTGCGTTACTATTTTCGGATCGGCAAGATTTAAAGAAGATCACCAATATTACATTCTTACCCGAAGGCTTGCGGGTGAAATAGCCAAATTGGGTTTTACCATCATGACGGGAGGCGGCCCGGGCATTATGGAAGCGGCCAACCGGGGGGCTAAGGATGTTGGCGGCAGATCGGTTGGCTGTAATATTATATTGCCGCATGAGCAGCACCATAACCCCTACCTGGATAAATGGGTGAACATCAAATACTTCTTTGTACGTAAAACGCTGTTGCTTAAATATTCATATGCATTTGTGGTGATGCCCGGCGGCTTTGGCACCCTGGATGAGTTTTTCGAGTCGCTTACGCTCATCCAAACCAAAATGATCAAGGAATTCCCGATAATTGTTTTCTGCAAGGATTTTCACGAAGAGTTGATAGACTATACACAGAAACTTATGGTTGCCGGAACCATTTCACCCGGCGATCTTGACCTGGTTTTGCTCACCGATTCCATTGAAGAAGCAGTTGAACATATAAAGAAAAATAGCATTGACCGGTTCGGACTAAAATATGCTGAGCCTAAACCTGTTCCGTGGCTCTTTGAACGGAAGGGTTTTTAAAGCACGATAATCGTGTCTTTACAGGTGTTTGACCCTGATTCGTTCAAGCCTGCAACAAATCCTGGTAAATACGATAATTCTCCGGGTCAAAACAAACAAACATCAGTTTTTGTATATCATCCGAACCCACCAGGAACCTGGTAGCCGTTGCAATGGCAATTTCAGCAGCGAGTAATTTTGGAAAACCATAAATGCCTGTACTGATATTGGGGAAAGCGATGGTTGTAACGCCATGACGCAGGGCCAGCGTAAGGCTGTTTGAATAGGCATTGGTAAGTAAGGCTTTTTCATGTTGGTGCCCACCATTCCAAACAGGTCCAACCGCGTGAATAACATATTTGCAGGGTAAATTTCCGGCGGTTGTAATTACGGCTTCCCCTGTTTTGCAGCCTCCCTGCCTGCGGTTTATTTCTTTGCATTCCTCCAATATGGTTGGTCCACCCGCGCGGTGAATAGCTCCATCAACACCCCCACCTCCAAGCAGTGAATGATTTGCTGCATTTACAATCGCGTCAACCTCCAGGGTTGTAATATCACCCAACAAAACGGAGCATTTGGAATATGCCATAACCAAAATTACGCATGAGAAAATAAAGGTGAAAGATGAAAAATGGACCTTCTGAAATCAACTGAGCAGCCGATATGGCCAAAAAGCAAGGGGATACTCCTTAAATAAACAAAACCATACGAAACCTAGCTCAAGTCCGTATGGTTTACGTTTTATCAGGTTGCTTATTCTACAATAAAGTAGCTTTCATAGTAATATTTGTATCCAGCAACTTCGAAACAGGGCAATTGGCTTTTGCGTCTGCTGCCGCTTCATCAAACTTTGCTTTATCAATGCCTGGTATTTTTGCACTGAGCACCAGGTGCGATGCAGTAATGGAGCCATTTTCCAGGGTAATGAAACATTCGGTTTGAATCTCATCAGCCGTAAACCCGGCCTCATTCAACACGAAAGCGAGTTTCATACTAAAACACCCCGCATGTGCGGCGGCTATTAGTTCCTCCGGGTTGGTTCCGATGCCATCTTCAAAACGCGACTTATACGAATACTGGTTTTTATCGAGCACGCCGCTTTGCGTACTCACCACTCCTTTGCCATCTTTGCCTGCGCCGTTCCATACGGCAGTTCCTGAACGTTTCATGATGATATATAATTTAATGTTTACAAAAAAGCTCGTCAAATTTGATGACGGGGGATCAGAATCCGAAAAATGAATCTACAAAATCCTTGTTTACCATTTTGCTTTCACCGGCACTAAGTTCCGAAATCTTTTTCAGCCTTTGTTGTGCAACGCATAAAATTACAAATTGTTCTTTGGGCTTTCTTGCCTCCCGGGTAATCCATTCTGCAGGCCGTTTCAAAAACTGCAATTTGTGATACCCGGCAGAACGAATAATTTCATGTTTTAAATAAAAGCCATATTCATGCTATCAATTGCTTCTAAACTTCCCCATACCGGCACTACTATTTTTACAGTGATGAGCTCGCTGGCAGCGGAATATAATGCCGTAAACCTGGGACAGGGTTTCCCCGATTTTGCAATGAACGAAGCGCTGGTTGTCAAAGTAAATGAAGCCATGATGCAGGGCTATAATCAATACATGCACATGAATGGCTATATGCCCCTGCGTGAAGTGCTGGCCGAAAAGATGGAATATTTGTACAACGCAAAGGTTAATCCGGATAAGGAAATAACCATTACACCCGGCGGCACTTATGCTATATATACCGCGCTTACCAGCGTGCTGCAGCCGGGAGATGAGGTCATCATTTTTCAACCCGGCTACGATAGCTATATTCCCAACGTGGTCATAAACGGTGCAACACCCGTGCTTATTCCTTTGCAATACCCAAACTATATGATTGATTGGGAGGCGGTGCGCAAAGCCATTACCCCGCGCACCCGCATGCTTATGCTCAATTCGCCAAACAATCCCACCGGGGCTATACTCAGGCAGGAGGATATAGCAACATTGAGCAGTATTGTGCAGGGAACGGATATTTTTATTCTGAGTGATGAAGTGTATGAACATGTGATATTTGATGGCTTACCACACCAGAGCATGTTGCGCTATCCCGGCCTGCTTGAAAGAAGTTTTGTATGTTTTTCATTTGGCAAATTGTATCACTGCACCGGTTGGAAGATCGGGTATTGTGTAGCGCCCGCCGCTGCTATGGCGGAGTTCAGGAAGGTGCACCAGTTCAATAGTTTTTCAACCGACAGTCCAAAGCAGGCGGCGCTGGCTTCTTTTTTAAGGCAGAAAGACCAATATGAATCGCTGGGGAATTTCATACAGCAGAAAAGAGATTATTTTCTGGAGTTGATGAAGGATACAAAATTCAGGATGCACCAATCGCATGGCAGCTATTTTATTTTGGGCAGTTACGGGCATTTCAGCGATGAGGCAGAAAAAGACATTGCGATCCGCATCACTAAAGATCATGGCGTAGCATCCATCCCGGTTTCTGCATTTTATCAAACGCCTACCGATAACAAAGTACTTCGCTTTTGTTTTTGTAAAAAAGAAGAAACGCTGG
>DASUFG010000023.1:0-5368 GCA_036274715.1 Agriterribacter sp. | reverse complement strand
ACAGCAGTGCTGACGGAGAAGAAGGCTATCCCGGCAACCTGCGTGTTACTGTAGCATACACGCTAACCGACGACAATGCATTGATTATTGACTATACGGCAATAACCGATGCGGCAACACCGGTTAACCTCACCAACCATACCTATTTTAATTTATCGGCAGGAAAAGAACCCGATATCCTTAACCACGAACTAATGCTGATCAGTCAATATTACACAGCAGTGGATAATCACTGCATCCCCACCGGCGAATTGATGCCGGTAAAAAACACAGCCTTCGATTTTACCATGCCTAAAAAAATCGGAAAAGATATCTCCGAAACGGCAATGGGTTATGATCACAATTTTACATTCGCAAATGAAACAGGCACGCTACAAACCGTAAGTTCCCTTTTTCATGCAGCCAGTGGACGGTATATGGAGACGGCCACCACACAGCCCGGGGCACAGTTGTACACCGGCAATTACCTCGATGGTAGCTTGCAGCACACACCCGGTAGCATCGTCTATAACAAACATGCTGGATTATGCCTGGAAACACAGCATTACCCCGATTCGCCTAACCAGCCATCATTTCCAAATACTATTTTACAACCCGGTGAGCAATACCACCAGGTTACCGTATACAAATTCTCCGTACAATAGTTTAGAGCCATACCTGCTTTCGGGATGCTTTATTTCGGGGAATTTGAGCTAAATTTGCAAGCTTAAAATAACACCATAATTCAGTATTAATAATGATTTTACCCATTGTAGCATATGGTGCGCCGGTACTCAGGGCAGTTTGTAAGGATATTACGCCGGAATACCCCAACCTGGAAAAACTCCTGGCGGATATGTGGGAAACCATGTATTCTTCCAGCGGGGTAGGGCTTGCCGCACCCCAGGTTAATCGCGACGTCCGAATTTTCGTGATCGATAGTCACCAGATTTTTGAAGGTATGGACGATGGTGAGAAGAAAAAATACCCGGATGAACCCGGCATTAAACAGGTTTTTATCAATGCCCATATCGAGTCATTGAATGGAAACGAATGGGCCTACAATGAAGGTTGCCTCAGCATCCCTAAAATCAGGGAAGATATATACCGCAATGAAGAAGTCACCATCGCCTATGTAGATGAGCAATTTCAAGCGCATACCCAAACATTCAACGGAATTACGGCCAGGGTAATTTTGCACGAATATGATCACATAGAAGGTAAACTTTTCATTGATTACCTGAAACCGCTTAAGCGCCGGTTGCTGAAAAGCAAGTTAGACGACATCTCCAAAGGAAAAGTAAGTGTGGATTATAAAATGTCGTTTGCGAAATAGCCACCGGCATATTACCCGGCTGATGATAGGGTTGCTGTTGTTGCTTTTACACGCAATATCCCTTACCGCCCAGCAAAACGACACGGTTGTGGTGGATAAAAAAGTAATTACCCTGTCGGAGATTATTATCCGCAACCATGTTGATGTTCCCTCGTTTATTGAAAAAGTAAAGAACGATACTACTTTTTACAAAGCTTTCCGGAATCTCCGCGTCCTTAATTACACGTCTTTGAATGATATCCGGATGTTTAATAAAAAAGGAAAGGTAAAAGCTTCTTTATACAGTAAAACCCAACAGTGGGCGGCAGGGGGTTGCCGCCATACCCGTATTTTGGAGGAAGACATCACCGGAGATATTTACGATAACAACCACCAGTATAACTATTATACGGCAAACCTATATGCGAGCCTTTTTTTTGCACGGGACACCATTTGTGGCGAAACCAATATTGTGAAAGGGGTTGAGCTGGAAGTGAAGGGAAAATCCGGGCTATCAAAGCATAAAGAGCAATTAAAAATGCTTTTTTTTAATCCCGGGAAGGCCATACCAGGACTTCCATTTATAGGCAGTAAGACCGCAATTTTTGATGAGGATATGGCTGGGTTGTACAGTTTCAATTTAGACCAGGCTGTACATTTGGGTGAACTTTGTTATGTATTTACCATAAGGGCAAAAGAAGGAGGCAATAAAAATGCCGTAGTAATTGATGAGATGACTACATGGTTCAGTGTAAAAACCTTTGAAGTAGTTGCCCGGAATTATGCCATGAGCTTCAAGGCGGGTATATATGATTTTGATGTGCAGATGCAGGTGGAAATGACAAAAGTAAATGGTTATCTTGTACCCAAACTTTTGCGATATACCGGCAATTGGGATGTGATTTTTAAGAAAAGGGAAAACGGCGTTTTTACAGCAACGCTGTTTGATTTCAGCCGTTAAGAATAAGAAAGAATGCTATTTTCATCTATTAAACATACCATGTGTTTGCGGTAACAATTCTTGGCAACAATTCGGCGCTTCCCATGCACAACCGGCATCCCACGGCGCAGGTGGTGTATTATGAAGAGCACCTGTTTTTGGTGGATTGCGGCGAAGGCACACAAATGCAAATGACCCGCTACAAAGTAAAGCGTAACCGCATCAAATACATATTTATTTCTCATTTGCATGGTGACCATTGTTTCGGGTTGCCGGGCTTGTTGACCAGCTATGGGCTAAATGGACGAACCGAAGACCTTTGGATATTTTCTCCTCCCTTACTCCAAGAAATCATTGAAATACAACTTAAGGCTGCCTGCACGGTGTTGCCCTATACCCTGCATTTTGTTGCTATTGAAAAAGAAGGGATACTGGTGGATGAAAAAAAAATAACAGTGAGTTGTTTCGCGGTTAATCACCGCGTTACCTGCTGGGGCTTTTTATTTAAAGAGAAACATAAGCCGTTGAAACTCATCCCTGAAAAATTACAGCAATATGCCATCCCATCTTCCTTTTATCAAAGGCTTAAAATGGGCGAAGATTATATCAGCAAAGAAGGGAAACATATCAAAAATGAATGGGTGACGCAGCCTGTGGATGCCCAACAGAGCTACGCCTATTGTGCGGATACCGCCTATAACGAAACAATCGCTGAAAAATGTAAAGCCGCCAGTCTCTTATACCATGAAGCTACTTATTTAGATGACCAAAAGGAAAAAGCAGCAAGCCGCACCCATTCCACCGCCCGGGAAGCCGCCACAATAGCCACAAAGGCCGGGGTAGATAAATTGCTTATCGGCCATTTCAGCAGCAGGTATGAAACCCTGGACGAATTTCTTACCGAAGCGCAGTCTGTTTTCTTAAATACCGACCTTGCCATTGAAGGCGCTACCTATATCATACACAAATAAGCACGATTATTGTTTGACCTTGCTTTGAGTAATGCATCATCGCCTTAATATTAAAATAATTTTTAATTTTTACACTAAAGCATAGCTTTGGTATACTCATTACATCTATCTTTTTGTTCATCAAAAATCAGCATTGATATGAAAAGAAAACTTCGTGGTTTGCTACAGGTTTCCGTTTATGTTGCCATTGCGAGCCTATGGCTTTTTTCCTGTAAGCCAAAAATTACAGACCAGGACATAGAAGCAAAAATTCAGTCTAATTCAGCATTGTCGCATCTATCCGCTACGGTAAAGGATGGTGTTGTTACGCTAACAGGCGAATGCAAGGATGAAATGGAAAAGAGCAGTTGCGAAGCTGCGGTTAAAAGTATTGCGGGCGTTAAGCAGGTAGTGAATAATTTAACTGTAGCCCCTCCTCCGGCCCCCGTTGAAATTGCAGCCGATGATCCGCTGACCAAGGGCGTTACGGATGCGTTAAAAGATTTTCCCGGTGTAATGGCCACGGTAAAAGATGGGGTTATTACTGTTACCGGTGAAACCACATCGGCCGACTGGAAAAAAATAAAGATGTCCTTAGACGGTTTACGGCCGAAGAAGGTAGACCCTTCGGGATTAAAAATTAAATAACCTTCAAAACAAATTGTTATGGCATTACAGGACAAATACAAACCGTTAGTAGATACCGCTAAAGCCTCGGGTGTATCGAACCTGCAGGTAAGGGAACAGGATGCTGTATTGTATATAGATGGTGTAGCACCATCGGGTAGTGTAAAAGATCAGTTGTGGGATATTTATGGAAGGATTGACCCCAACTTTTTGTCGGGCGATGTTGTAATGAATATCAACGTAGCTTCCGCTGTTGCAGGAGCGAAAGTAAAAGTTACTACCGACAGCTCCAACCTCAACATCCGCAAGGGACCGGGAACAGATCAACCCCTTGCCGGAAAAGCAGCGCATGGTGAAGTGGTAACCCTCATCAGCAAAGCCAACGACCAATGGTGGCTGGTGAGAACTGATGCAGGAGTTGAAGGCTATGGCTATGCCCAATATTTAACACCGGTTGAATAGTAATACCATACATTAGAACGGGTTGATACTGGCTGTCTCATTGCAGAGACAGCCTTTTTTTTGCGTTGTGCAACAAAAAAAAGCCACACTTAAAGCGCGGCTCAATCATTTGAAAGCTGGTCAGAGGTTGAATAATTAGCTTACGGTTTACTAAAGATACTGACGAGTTTCGTTTTTTAAAGGTCGGCAACTTTCGCAGGTACCGGATTTGTTCTTCAAGGATTTTGGCTTTTTCATTGGATACCCAGGACTGGTTTTTACTTAAGGAGTAGGCTTTTACAGAGGTATAGATTTCGCTGTTCAAGGGAAATGGCTTTCAAAGGATCCGGATTTCTTTTCAAGGGTTGGGTTTTCTAAAGGGTGCCGGTTTTCAGGGGATTTGGATTATTGCATCAACGTTGACAGTACAAAGATGCCAAGGATAATGTGCGTTTGAAACTTAATTCGTTCAACAACAAATTTGTTTCGATTTTTGGGAGATTAGCTTCGATAAAGGCTTTTATGAGAGCGTGTAATAGAGCGGAGGATGATTAACGGATGTTAACAGTGCTTGTTGGGCCGATGTTTCATGGAGATGGACTGCTGGTACAGGTGTGCAGTATAAACCATTGCGATTGCAGTTCTCCCGCCCCCCTGCGTGAGGTTTGGTTTAGCACAGAAACCTGCTATGAAAGTCGCGCCAGTGGGTATTCTTCTTCAAGTGCTGATCAACCTGTTACAAGGTAACGGTGCATTGAAACAAACTGAACCATTTCAAATATTAATTTGTACCTTATCGGTCACAAAAATCAGTAAACAGAACCTGGAGACACCCTGCATTTTCTTATCCCTACCCTCCAGGAAGCCAACCACTCAAACACCGGGTTTTACTTTTACGGCACTACGTTGAAACATTACAGTCAGTTAGGTTTTAAACCATAAAGTAACATGGCGAAGCCTGGGTTAATGATGATCTTATCGCTCGTACGGAACTATCTTCCTTCTTGCCATTGGGCAGCAAAATACGGATGGAATATGGACGATTGGGTAGGGCGATTGCGATGTGGAATGCATGACGGCGGATCTGAAGAAGCTCCCGCATTAAAGGCAGTTGGA
>DASUFG010000022.1:0-8298 GCA_036274715.1 Agriterribacter sp. | reverse complement strand
GCAGTGAATCGCGTGTGAGGTACCACGCCTTAACAACCGGCAGCATATTTAATTTAATATCATCATTTAAGTTGCCTTTACTACCTGAAGCAAATGCTATAAGGGAAGCAATATTATCGTTTACGTTTTTATTCGGATCTTCAGGTTTGTGAACAATTTCTACAAGCTTTGGCTTTGGCTTTGGCGAAGGTTCATTACACGATAGCATCAATACCAGGGGAATGCATATCCAGCTCAGGCTTTTGCAAAACTTCTCTATCATAAATCCGGGTGAATTGAAATGGAACATGTTTTAGCTTGAAAAGAGATTGAATGTAAATTGCAGAATAATGTCAAGAATAACAAAAGCCTTTACTTATTATTACGTTTAGTGCGGAGTTTCTATGTGCAACAATCCCCTTTTTAGCATTAAGCAATGTTGTTTGGCGGAAAACCTATTTCCCTGTCATGAAACAGACTAACCTTTGTTTCTTGCCGGCATATCTGGTTACCAATGCCGCATTTTCCGATATACGATTCCACTTCAGATAAAATCCCGAAGATTTATTAAAGTGTGGTTAGTTTGCTATAAATTCATCGGATATTTAATTCACATGCGGCAAGGTTGGTTGGCAAATAAAAACGTGGTAATTATTGGCGGCACAACAGGCATAGGGCTATCGGCGGCAAAGGCTTTTGTTGCTGAAGGTGCACATGTAGTAGTCGTGGGAAGAAACGAGGAAAACTGTGCGATCGCTGAAGAGCGTTTAGAAGGCAGGGCGAGAGCCTTTTGTGGAGATGCCATTGACCCAACTACTGCGGTAACTGCCATCAATATCTGTGTGCAACAGTTTGGAAGTTTTGAGGGCCTGTATCATGTAGCCGGGGGAAGCGGCAGAAGGATGGGTGATGGGCCGCTGCATGAACTAACGCTGGAAGGTTGGAATAAAACATTTGAATTAAACCTCACTTCATTAATGCTTTCGAACCAGGCCGCAGTAAAATGGTTTTTGCAAAATAAAAAGAGCGGCGCCGTGCTCAACATGAGCTCGGTATTAGGCATTTCACCATCTCCCGTTCATTTTGCAACCCACGCCTACGCCGCCTGCAAATCGGCGGTAATTGGTTTCACAAAATCTGCCGCGGCTTATTATGCAAAAGATAATATCCGGATCAACGCTATTGCACCTGCATTGGTAGAAACCCCCATGGCACAAAGAGCCGTGAAAAATGAATCTATCGTTTCGTTCATCAAAACCAAACAACCCCTGGATGGGGGAAGAATTGGCCGACCGGAAGATACAGATGGGCTGGCCTGTTATTTTATGTCGAACTATGCGAAGTTCACGACCGGGCAGGTAGTGTATGTAGATGGGGGCTGGACAGTGAGTGAAGGCCAGATTTAATCAAGCTTTAAAAAAGAACTTATGGAGGTAATTGGAATTGATATGGGCAGCACGAATATTAAGGGCATATTGATGAATGAAGACGGCGCCATTTTGCACGAACTGCAATGCAAAACCAACGAAAAAAATGAAACGCACTGGAAGGGCGTTATTCTAGACACTGTACAACAACTTAAAAAAAAGTCAGGCAACGAAAACATCCCGGTTGGGTTATCAGCGCCGGGTTTGGCGGGTGACCAAAATGACTGCATCAGGCTTATGCCTGGCCGGTTACAAGGTTTGGAGAATTTTGTTTGGACGGATTATCTTCAAACCCAAACATGGGTGCTTAACGATGCACACGCTGCATTAATGGCAGAAGCGGAATTTGGTGCGGGCCAGGGATACAAGAATATTGTTTTGTTAACATTAGGAACCGGAGTGGGCGGCGGCATTATGATCAATGGAGAACTGCACCAGGGCTTATTGAACCGCGCCGGGCACCTCGGACATATTACACTGAATGCAGACAGTGATGATTGTGATGTAACGAATATGCCGGCAAGCCTTGAAGACGCTATCGGCAACTGCACTATAGAACGCCGCAGCTTTGGGAGATTTTCTTCAACCGAAGAACTTGTTGATGCCTATAAGTCCGGGGATATATTTGCTACCTACACCTGGCTGCATTCCCTGAAAAGACTGGCGACAGGATTGTGCGCTTTTATCAATATCCTTTCACCCGACATAATAATACTGGGCGGCGGCATAGCACAGGCGGGTGACGATTTATTTAAACCGCTTGATGGGTTTATGAATATCTTTGAGTGGCATCATTCCGGTATACGAACCCCCGTGATAAAAGCCTTATTTGATGAATATTCGGGTGCCGTAGGTGCAGCCGGATTTGCCTTACAAAAAACAATGACAAATTAAACGCTTGCCATGAACGTGATATGGGATTATCTGCAACATGCCCGGAAAATAATTGAAACGATTGAAACGCAGCAGGAAGCCATCAAAAAAACAGCGCGGGGCTTTGCGGAAACCATCCTCCGGGGCAGGATGGTACACGTGTTTGGTTCGGGGCACAGCCGCATTATGGTGGAAGAAATGTGGCCGCGATACGGATCGTTCCCGGGATTCAACCCTATTGTGGAGCTGTCACTCACTTTTCACAACCTGGTGGTGGGTGCTAACGGTCAACGACAAGCGATGTTTCTCGAAAATGTAGAAGGACTCGCGGAAAGGATCCTTCGTAATTTCGACATCAAAGAAACAGACAGCGCCCTGATTATATCTTCGAGCGGTTGCAATATCGTGCCCATTGAAATGGCAGAATTATTTCAACAAAAAAAAGTGAAGGTAACGGCAATCATTACCGAAAAACATGCTGCTGTTTCTTCCAGCAAAAGAAAAGATGGGAAGAAACTGAGCGATTTTGCAGATATTATTTTAGATACCGGAGCCCCCGCGGGAGATGCGATGATTCAAATACCGGGATTACTGTCACCCGTATCGCCGGGCTCTACAGTAGGTGGCGCTTTGCTGGTTAACTGCTTAAAAGCAGAAATAGCCAGGCTATTAACAGAAGCCGGGCAGCCGCCAAAAGTACTCACCGCTGCATGTGTGGTAGGCGCCGACAAAGCAAAGGAATTGTTTGAGAGCGCATATGACGAACATGCCCATCGCCTGGCAGGCTTATACAAAAATGTTGGAAACTAAATGAACAATCATGAACGATTTACCTATTCGCACAACCGTTGTTGGCAGCTATCCTTTTCCGGGCTGGCTGGAATTTGCTTCCCAGCACTTAAACGAATTTGGACCTGCGGATGTAGATGAAGCTATTGAAGATGCAGTAATTGCCGCCATCCATGATCAAACCACCGCAGGGTTGGATGTGATTACCGATGGTGAGCAAACAAGGCTCGACTTTAATTTATCCTTTTACGGATATATTAAAGGCATCTCGCCCAATGAATCTGAAACCCGGCGTTTTGGACCCGCTGCTCATGATCAACGGGGCAAACATAATATCACGGAAACATTATCCGCTCCCGGTGGGTTGGGAGTAGTAAAAGAATTTCTGCGTTTAAAAAAGCTGGCACCTGCAGGACCTGTATTGAAAGCAAGCGTGCCGGGACCATACACACTTAGTGGCAGGTTACTGCCAAACACCGAGTACAAAGATCGCTATGCCATTACGGAAGCGTTATTGCCATTTATACAAAAAGAACTGGAAGATTTAGTGGATGCCGGCTGCGAAGAAATTACCGTTGACGAACCTTCGATGAGCTGCTATGCCTATAAAGAAGATACCAGACGATTTGCCGATATTTTTAACCGCACCGTTGAGCCGATAGTCGGGAAATGCAATCTGTCTACCCACCTTTGCTTTGGAAATTTTAAAGGCCGCCCGGTTGGTTACAGGAGTATAAAACCCATGCTCCCGGATTTTCTGGATTTAAAAGTGAATGAAGTGCATATTGAAATGGCCAACCGCGAATTTTCAGAAATAGAATTGCTCGCAACCTTTGCCAAACGGATGAAGGTAGCAGTGGGTATAATTGACGTAAAAAATTACTACATAGAAACGGTGGAAGATGTGGTGGGCAGGATAAAAAAATGCTTGCAGTACGTTCCTGCCGAAAAACTTTCCATTGCACCCGACTGTGGATTAAGCCAAACTGCGCGTTGGGCGGCCAAGAAAAAGCTAATCAATATGGTTAAAGGGGCTCAAGAAGTGAGGAAGAAAATATAATTTAAAACCGGAGATCCCGGATTTGAGATTCATACAGCTACATATGATTTCGGCGGTTATTAAAGATGAAGATTTTATTGCACAGGTCCGGAAATATGAAAGCGACCAAAAAAGCTTTCATGTATGGTGGCTTGGACAAAGCGGCTACCTGTTGCTATGGCAGGGAAAAAAAGTGTTGATTGATCCCTATTTATCTGATTCGCTCACCAAAAAATATGCAGCAACAAACAAACCACATGTCCGCATATGCGAAAGAGTCGTTGACCCGGGAATGTTATATGACATATCAATTGTAAGTTCAAGCCACAATCATACCGATCATTTGGATGCGGAAACTCTGATCCCAGTGTTAGCCCATAACCGCAACATTACCTTTATTATACCTGAGGCCAACCGTTCTTTCGTGGCTAACCGGGTGCAAATTGACAATTCTTTTCCGGTTGGGCTCAATGAAGGAAGCAGCGTAAACGTGGGGGATTTCAGATTTTATGGCATTCCTGCAGCACACAATGCCATAGACCGCGATGAAAACGGGCAGTGCCTGTATCTTGGCTATATCATACAGTTTGGAGCCTTTACCATTTATCACAGCGGGGATACGCTTTGGTATGATGGACTGGAAAAACAACTGGCGCCTTTTCATATTGATCTCGCCCTGCTACCAATTAACGGTCATGATCCCTTAAGAGGTGTGGCGGGAAATCTTAACGCGAAGGAAGCTGTTGAACTGGCTAAAGCCGTGGCCATCAAGCATGTTATTCCCTGCCATTATGATATGTTTACTTTCAATACCGCCAACCCCGCTGATTTTTCAAACCATGCAGAATTGCTGCAGCAGGCTTATTCCGTGCTACCTGTTGGCGGTCACTGGAGCAGTGATATGCTGAAAGTGTGAGGAAATGATTAGATATTATTTTATTTCGCCCACATCGTCAATATAAAAACATCCCTCATGGCGTTTCATCCCGATATGCGGGTAATATTGTAAAGCAGCAGGCGCCGATAACAATATCAATTTTGCTTTTGGGGCAGCCAACTTCGTTTGGCGAATCAACTCTTTGCCTATGCCTTTGTGCTGGTAAGCTTCGTATACAGCCAGGTCCGATAAATAAGTACAAAATGAAAAATCAGTTAAGGAACGCGCAACGCCCACAATATTTCCGTTATCCCTGGCCGTTAGTATCAAATTCGCATGAGCCAGCATGGCGGCGATACGATCGGGTTCATTGACGGGCCGCCGTTCGGCAAGGGTGGACCTGCGCAAAACAAACAGAAATTCTTCGGCACTCAACTCATTCTCCAATTGGTAGGTTATCATGGATTGCTTTTAAAAAAGGAATTTGTAGGTGATATGCTTTTTAGCGAAGGTAGCCCCTGTGGCCGCATGTAATGCCAGCATCTTATCGTTAAAGTCGCCCACCCACGATAATTCCAGTTCTTCATATTGCTTCAATGGTAATACATACTCTTTTAATTTTATGATCAGGGCAGACTCAAGACCGTGCTTTTGAAATTTTGCCTTTGTGCCCAAAATAATAGCCCGCATTTTTTTGTTCCTCCGGCTCCATTTATTGACCAGGAATTTCAGCTTTCCCAAAACATTCAGTTTACCATTGAGGTTATAAATGAGTTCATTGGTATCCGGAACAATGACCACCAGCGAGGCCGGTTCACCGTTTACATAGGCAAACCAAATAAGCTTTTCATCCATGATGAGTTTTATCTTCTCAAATGTTTCTTTTATGGTGACGTTGGTTATGGGCGTGAAATTCTCAAAATCTTTCCAGGCATCATTGTAAATTTCCTCAAAATCAGCAGCAAACCGGTCAAACTCATTTTTCTTTAGATGCTCAAATTCATAACCCGGCTTTTTAAGCACCCACTCGGCAATTTTTGTAAACCGTTCGGGGAAGGGTTTGCTTATTTCAATCCGGTTTGAAATCTGTTCATATGCCGGCGTAAACCCGTAGCGCTCAAATAACCTTTTATAATATGGAGGATGGTAATTCATTCCATAAAAAGGTACCGTAAAGCCTTCCACCAGTAGGCCCCACCACATATCATTTTCTCCAAAATTGACCGGCCCGTCCATAGCCTTCATCCCATTGGCCTCAAGCCAGCTTTTGGCGGTATCAAATAATAAATCAGCCGCTTGCTGGTTATCTACACATTCAAAAAAGCCACAACCCCCTGTAGGAACTTCATACCCATACGCCTTTTTATTGTTGATAAAAGCGGCGATGCGACCGATTACTTTTCCATGCTCATCTTTCAATATCCACCGGTTACATTTTCCCCATTGGAAATAATTATTTTTACCCGGATCAAATACAGACTCAATATCTGAATCTAAAGGGCAAATCCAGTTGGGATCATTTTTGTAGATTTTTTTAGGGAGATCAAGAAACGACTTCCTGTTAGCAGCATTGTTAACTTCTAAAATTTCCATACGCAGTTTTACACTTAGCTATTGCATTTATACAAAATAACATAAAAAAAGGGTCGAAGCCATATATTGGATTAAAAGAGATGAAAGCGTCCGTAATACTTGAAATGCACCTCCATATCCTTACTTTTGCAGTCTTTTAAATATGAGGTTCATGTCGTTAACAACAAGCATACAGTCGGCTGTGATTAAAGGGCTGGAAGTGATATACAGTAAGAGTTTCGATGGAAAAGATTTTCAGATCAATCAAACCAAACCGGAGTTTGAAGGCGACTATACCGTGGTGCTATTCGGTTTACTAAAACCCTTAAAACAATCGCCCGATGCATTGGGCAAAAGCCTGGGCGATTATTTAATACAAAACCATCCCGATTTCTTTTCTGATTACAACATCATCAAAGGGTTTCTGAACCTCGTTATTTCGGACAGCTATTGGAACGCAGTATTAAAAAATAACTATTCGGATACCCGGTACGGCAGAAGCCCGAAAAAAGATAAAACCATCGTGGTGGAATATTCCTCTCCCAACACCAATAAGCCATTGCACCTGGGGCATCTCCGTAACAATTTTTTAGGATGGAGCGTCTCGGAGATTCTAAAAGCAGATGGCTACGATGTGGTTAAAACCTGCATTGCCAACGACAGGGGCATTCATATTTGCAAGAGCATGGTAGCCTGGCAAAAATTCGCTAACGGTGCCACACCAGAGAGTACAGGCATTAAAGGAGATCATTTCGTAGGTGATTATTATGTTTTGTTTGGTGCGGAATATAAAAAGGAAATAAGTGCATTGGTAGCCGCCGGCATGAACGATGAGCAGGCTGAAATGGAAGCACCTATAATGAGGGCCGCCCAGCAAATGCTGGTGGATTGGGAAGCAGGAAAACCGGATGTAATAGCGTTGTGGAAGAAAATGAACAGTTGGGTGTATGCGGGGTTTGATGTAACCTACAGGAGAATAGGAAGTGATTTTGATGCCATGTATTACGAAAGCGACACCTACCTGCTCGGAAAGCAATTGGTAGAAGAAGGTTTGCAAAAAGGCGTTTTTTTTAAGAAAGAGGATGGCAGTGTGTGGATTGATTTGACTGCCGAGGGCCTTGACGAAAAAATTGTGCAGCGCAAAGACGGCACAGCGGTATACATTACCCAGGACATTGGCTTAGCGGTTAACAAATACGAAGCCTATAAATATGATAGCAGTATTTACGTAGTGGGCGATGAGCAAAACTATCATTTTAAAGTGCTTAAACTGATATGCGGCAAGCTGGGTTTGCCATCGGAAGGAATTTACCACCTTAGCTACGGTATGGTAGAGTTGCCAACCGGACGAATGAAAACCAGGGAAGGAACTGTTGTTGATGCCGATGATATTATAGATGAAATGGTAAGAGTGGCCGCCCAAAAAACAGAAGAACTGGGCAAAGTAAAAGATTTTACCCCGGAAGAACTGGACGCACTTTATGACACCATTGGGCTGGGCGCTTTAAAGTTTTTCATTTTAAGAGTGGACCCCAAAAAACGAATGGTATTTAACCCGGAAGAGAGCATAGATTTTCACGGTTTTACCGCTTCTTTTGTTCAATTCTCCCATGCAAGGGCTAAAGCTATTCTTAGAAATGAGGATGTGGATCCGGCATTTGAATTGCTGGCCGATGAAGCACTATTACCCCTCGAAAAGGAACTGCTCATTTTGTTGGAAAGATACCCCGCAACAATTCAAC
>DASUFG010000021.1:0-7285 GCA_036274715.1 Agriterribacter sp. | reverse complement strand
ATTGGAAATACATTGTTCTCTTTACCCACCATAATTTCCAGTAAATAGGATCCATTGTGCCGCAACATTTCATCAAGCGTGTTTTTCAAATCTTCCCTGCGGGAGATGCTTTTACCCTGGATGCCGTAGGATTTCGCCAACATTACAAAATCAGGGCTGGTTATATTTACAAAGGAATACCTTTTGTCGTTAAACAATTGCTGCCATTGCCGCACCATTCCCAAAAACTGGTTATTGAGAATAATGATTTTTACATCCACGTCGAATTGCATGATGGTTCCCAATTCCTGCAGCGTCATCTGAAACCCGCCATCACCAATAATGGCAACAACTGTGCGTTTAGGTGCGCCAAATTTTGCGCCAATGGCTGCCGGTAATGCAAAACCCATGGTTCCTAATCCACCCGAGGTAACATTGCTTCTGGTCTCGTTAAATAAAGCATATCTGCAGGCTACCATCTGGTGCTGACCCACATCCGTTACAATAACAGCATCACCTCCCGTAAGTTCATTCAATACTTTTATTACTTCGCCCATCGTCATCGTGTCGCCAACCGGGTTCAGTTCATCATTAATAACAGTTTCGTCTTCCTGCTTTTGCTTATCCCTGAATTGCTGCAACCACCCCGGGTATTCTTTTCGCTTCACCAATTCCGTTAACAAGGGCAGGGTTTCTTTACAATCGCCCCATACAGGCACTGTTGTTTGAACATTTTTATCTATTTCTGCCGGATCTATATCCAGGTGAATAACCTTGGCCTGCTTGGCATACTTATCCAGCCGCCCGGTAACCCGGTCATCGAAACGCATACCGATAGCTATCAATACGTCGCACTCATTGGTTAACACATTAGGCCCGTAATTACCGTGCATGCCCAACATCCCTACATTAAGAGGGTGACTGGTGGGCAATGCACTCAACCCCAATACCGTCCATGCAGAAGGTATACCCGACTTTTCAATAAATGCTTTGAATTCGTTTTCAGCCTTACCCAAAATAACGCCTTGTCCAAAAATGATAAAAGGCCTTTCAGCCGTATTAATCAAATCGGCAGCTTCTTTAATAAATTCTGTGCGGACAATAGGTTTCGGGCGGTAACTGCGCACGTGGTGACAGGGCGAGTACCCGGGATAAATAAGCTTTTGAACCTGCGCATTTTTAGTGATGTCTATCAACACAGGTCCAGGCCTCCCGGTGCGGGCAATATAAAACGCCTTCGCCAATATGCCGGGAATTTCGTTAGCATCTGTTACCTGGTAATTCCACTTGGTTACCGGCGCAGTGATATTAATCACATCAGTTTCCTGGAAAGCATCTGTACCCAGCAAATGGGCGAAAACCTGGCCGGTAATACAAACCACAGGGGTACTGTCAATCTGTGCGTCGGCTAACCCTGTTACCAGGTTGGTAGCACCAGGGCCGCTGGTAGCAAATACTACACCCACTTCGCCGGATGTTCGGGCATAGCCCTGCGCTGCATGTATCCCACCTTGCTCATGACGAACAAGAACATGGTTCAACGTTTCTTTATAATCATACAACGCATCATATATTGGCATAATTGCCCCGCCCGGATAGCCAAAAAAATCTGTTACCCCTTCAGCTATCAGCGCTTCCAATACCGCCTGGGACCCACTGATCTCGGCACCCGCCTCATATTTCCCGGCGTGTACCGCACGGGGTTTGCCCTTCGATGCCAGCTTTTTATTTTTTTCAACTAACAATGTATCGCTCATACTGTTTGTTTTATTTAATATAGTTTTTTAATTGATGATGGGCAGTGTACGTAGAGAAGCAAACCGCTTCTTTGCCTTTAATGCCCACCATTTTGATCACTCATCCGTTACACATCCTTCACTGGCATCTCTTACACATACTGCATATTTATACAAAACCCCTTTGGTAGCTTTCAGTGCCGGCTTTTTCCATGCAAGCTTACGACGTTCAATTTCTGCTTTGTCTACCTTCAATGTAAGTGTATTTTTGGTGGCGTCAATTTCTATAATATCATCGTCTTTCACCAATCCAATCAAGCCGCCTATATGAGCCTCGGGGGTTATGTGTCCGACGACAAATCCATGCGTTCCGCCACTAAACCTTCCGTCGGTAATTAAAGCAACAGACTTGCCTAAACCCGCGCCAATAATAGCGCCTGTTGGTTTCAGCATTTCAGGCATGCCCGGCGCGCCCTTTGGTCCGATATTTCTAATCACTACCACATCACCCGCATGAACCCTTCCGGATTGAATACCGCTGATCAGATCATGTTCCCCTTCAAAAACTCTTGCTGTGCCTTCGAAACGCTCGCCTTCCTTACCACTTATTTTCGCAACACTGCCGCCTTCTGCAAGGTTGCCATACAGTATCTGCAAATGACCGGTTGCTTTCAATGGCCTTTCCAACGGATAAATAATATCCTGCTTTTCAAAATCCAGGTCGGGTGCATCAGCCAGGTTTTCAGCAACTGTTTTACCCGTAACCGTTATACAATCGCCATGCAGTAATCCTTTACCCAACAAATATTTCATTACGGCAGGAACTCCGCCAAACTGGTGAAGGTCTTCCATCAGGTATTTGCCGCTCGGTTTAAAATCTGCAAGTACAGGAATCTTATCGCTGATTTTTTGAAAATCATCCTGCGTTAAAGCAACATCTACACTTTTTGCAATAGCAATCAAATGGAGTACAGCATTGGTGCTGCCACCAAGCACCATAATAACGGTAATCGCATTTTCAAATGCCTTCGGGGTCATGATATCTTTTGGCTTAATATCCTTCTCCAGCAAAATTTTGATGGCTTTGCCTGCCGCCGCACATTCCTTCTGCTTGTCTTCGCTCAACGCAGGGTTTGAAGAAGAATAAGGCAGGCTCATGCCCAACGCCTCAATAGCGCTTGCCATGGTATTAGCAGTATACATACCGCCACAGGCACCTGCACCCGGACAAGCATTTCTAACAATCCCTTTAAAATCCGCTTCTTCAAGAGTACCGGCAATCTTTTGCCCTAATGCTTCAAATGCCGAGACAATATTCAGATCCTGCCCTTTATAATGGCCCGGCGCAATTGTTCCGCCGTAGAGCATAATAGAGGGACGATTTAACCTACCCATTGCCATTACGGAGCCGGGCATATTTTTATCGCAACCCGGAATGGCAATCAATCCATCATAATACTGCGCCCCGGCATTGGTTTCAATGCTATCAGCAATAATATCGCGGCTCACCAAACTATACCGCATGCCATCGGTACCCATGCTAATACCGTCGCTTACACCAATGGTATAAAATCGCAAACCCATCAAGCCGTCTACATGATTCACGCTTTCCTTCACCAGGGTTGCCAAATCATTCAAATGCATATTGCAGGGATTTCCATCCCAACCCATACTTACAATGCCAACCTGCGCTTTGTTAAAATCTTCTTCCGTAAATCCAATAGCATAGTACATTGCCTGTGCCGCCGGCTGCGTTATATCCTGCGTAAGCGTTTTTGAATATTTGTTTAGTTCTGCCATATTATTTTTTATATATAGTGATCGTTCTGTAATTCTCATCGTGGTATCTTACATCGCGCTCTGCAGTATCCGGCAGCCTCGTTCAACAACATGAACTACCGAAGCCCAAAGCTACTGGGCTACACCAGGATTTCTTTTTTATTTCTTGTAGTCTGATTGCTCAGTTCAATTTCCTTTTCAATTACCAGGTTCTTATACGCCGCCTGAATTATGCTGCCCAACGATCCATTCCATCTCTGTTTAAACTTTACGTCATCAAGGCTTTCCCAGCCAATTACTTCAGCGGCTGTACCACAGTAAAAAGAAGCATCTGCATTTAATAATTCATCTTTCTTAAATAATTTTTGTTCCACTTCTATATCCAATTCACCACATAATTCCAAAACAGTAGCCCTTGTTATGCCAGGTAAAATATTTCCCGGTGGTGGTGTAAAAAGCTTTCCATCTTTCTCAAAAAACATATTGGCGCCAGGACCCTCGGCAATATTGTCATTCATGTCTGTTAACAGTGCTTCGTCAAACCCCCTGGCTTTAGCTTCCTGGCTGGCAAGTATGGAATTCACATAATGACCGGCTGCCTTGGCCTCGATTTTAAATCCTTTGGGATTAGGCCTTTGAAACGACGAGGTCATAACTCTTAATAATTTATCGCCAAGAAAAGGTGCCATTTCCCAGGCTTCAATTACGATGAACGATTCTGTATTCAACACAAAACTCATATTGGCCGGCGCATACACCACCGGGCGTATGTAAGCATCCTGGATGTTGTTTTGCTTTAGCATCTCATATGTCGCAACAATTAAGTCCTCCGTATTCCAGGTATATGGCAAGTTCATTGCCAAAGCAGAGTTTTTTAAGCGGTCAAAATGTTCAACGGCTTTAAAAATTTTCGTTTCTCCATGTATGTTTTTGTACGATCGTATTCCTTCAAACACCGAATAACCATAGTGTAGCGATTGGCTGTAAAAATCCATTTTTGCATCCGCTGCTTTCACAAATTCTCCGTTCAAAAAAATTACTGTCGATTCATTATAATAAGAAGCCATAAACTTGATTTAAAATGCCAGGAAATAATATTTAGTTAACCGCATAAAAAAACCCGCCTTGCGAGGCGGGTTATATTGCATGTTTTGATCATTTTTTTAAATACATATTCCACCACCTTGCATTGCAGGAACGATAATGACCACCAAGAGCGTAGCTATGGCGCTGGTAACATTATATTTCCTGTTTGTTAACATCGGTAGTAAACGATTATGCGAATGTACTGCACGATGTTAAATAAAAAAAGAACTTTTTCTCAGTTGGTTGTCAGTGATCAACTATCTGAAAGCTAAAAACTCACGGCGATCGGCCCGGCCATACACCTGCCACCCAACACCCGATACCTGACCTATATAATCGTTGAATTTCTCAATTCTACTTTCGTTTCATGGGCCTCACCGGGCACTTTATTGCTAACGTATTCGCTGATCAACTCGCCAATCGTAGAGGTTAAATAAAAATTGACCGGGTCAATGTCCTTGGTTACAAAGTTGTGTTTTAACGTCCAGTCAACCGCTTCTCTAACCAAAGTTGCTTCAGTATTTAAACCCACGTGATCGAGCAACATCGCGGCGGACAAAATTGAGCCCAGGGGATTCGCAATGTCTTTGCCTGCCGCCTGCGGATAAGAACCATGGATAGGTTCAAATAAAGCCACCCCATTCCCAATAGAAGCAGAAGGCAACAACCCGAGCGAACCTGCCAATACGCTTGCTTCATCGCTGATGATATCTCCAAACATATTCTCTGTAAGAATTACATCAAACTGCATCGGGTTAATGATAATTTGCATGGCCGCATTATCAACGAACATATAATCCACCGTTACATCGCCATACTGCACTGCCAATTCCTGCACTACTTTCCGCCATAACCTCGAGGTTTCCAAAACATTCGCCTTGTCAACAAGGGTTAGCTTTTTGCGCCGTAGCTGCGCTTGTTTGAAAGCAAGATGTGCAATGCGTTCAATTTCGTTTCGGTTATACACACACTGGTCGGATGCCTCGGTTTGATCTTCGTTCAATTCTTTCTTACCAAAATAAATACCGCCGGTGAGCTCGCGAAAAATAACAAAATCAACACCCTCAAGGTATTTTACCTTCAGGGGCGACAAATGTTGCAAAGAAGGATAAGTGGTTACCGGCCGGATATTAGCAAATAACTGCAAAGATTTTCTCAACTTTAGTAACCCTTGCTCGGGCCGCACCTTGGAAGCCGGATCATTATCGTATTTCGGATGCCCTATCGCACCTAATAAAACAGCATCACTGCCCATGCAAACTTCTATTGTTTCATCGGGCAGGGGATTGCCTGTTTTATCAATGGCGTCTGCCCCCATCAGGCAATACGTATATACAAACTCGTGAGAGAAGGTTTTAGCAACTGCATCAAGCACCTGTATAGATTGCTGCGTTACTTCCGGTCCAATACCATCTCCAAAAATGACCGCTATATTTTTTTTCATACCGTTTAGTTCAGGAGTACGGAGAAATTCTCTTTATATATTCCGGGAACAAGAATTGAAACTGCGCCATCACTCATTTTTTAAAGAAGCGTGACGCCAGGGGCGCCACGCCAATCAGAGTGCTTAACGCATCATGAGAAAACATCTGCTTATTATGCAATTGCTACTACCGGATGATTGTTAGCCGCCAATTCCTTCAAATCTTCATCTTCAATTTCCTTTTTCAAATCGGCAACCTTAAGAAAAGCCTGGTACAATAAATCGATATCATTACGATTAAAATTGAACCCGAGCTTTTGAAAACGATGTGCTAATGCAGATCGGCCGCTCCTGGCTGTTAAAACAATTTTTGAGCTGTCTGCTCCTACTTCCTCAGGACGTATAATCTCGTAGTTTTCTGCATTCTTTAAAAAACCATCCTGGTGTATACCTGAAGAATGCGCAAAAGCATTACTGCCTACGATAGCTTTATTGGGTTGAACAGGCATCCGCATGGTATCGGCAACCAGGCGGCTCATAGGATTTAATTTTTCGGTAACAACACTGGTATATAAACCCAATGATTCGTGCTGTTTTATTATCATAACCACTTCTTCAAGCGAAGTATTTCCAGCTCTCTCCCCCAATCCGTTGATGGTACATTCTATTTGTCTTGCACCGTTCATCACTCCGGCTATTGAATTGGCCGTTGCCAATCCCAGATCATTATGACAGTGACAGGAAAGAATGGCTTTATCAACATTAGGAACGTTGTTCACCAGGTAAGCGATTTTTTCGCCATACTGGTGTGGCAAACAATAACCAGTGGTATCGGGGATATTTACCACCGTGGCGCCGGCATCAATCACCGCTTCCACTATCCTTGCCAGAAATTCAAGGTCGGCACGCCCTGAATCTTCCCCATAAAACTCCACATCATCTACAAAGTTTTTCGCAAACCTCACTGCATCCACAGCCCTGGCTAAGATGTCTTCTCTATTAGAGTTAAACTTGGTAGCAATATGCAGATCGGAAACGCCAATACCTGTATGTATTCGTGGACGTTTTGCACCTTTTAGCGCCTCTGCTGCTACTTCAATATCCTTTTTTATGGCACGGGTTAAGCCACAAACCGTTGCGTTTTTGATAACCGCAGAAATATTTTTAACCGATTCAAAATCGCCGGGGCTCGAAACAGGGAATCCCGCTTCTATAATATCAACCCCAAGATTTTCAAGCGCAAGGGCCAGTTCAATCTTTTCCTTGGCATTTAACTTGCACC
>DASUFG010000020.1:0-4058 GCA_036274715.1 Agriterribacter sp. | reverse complement strand
TCTTCAACATTTACCTGGTAAGGCTGGTAAGAAGGATTATCACTAACCAATGTGATTTTACTTTTGTTGCGGTTGTTTTTTTCTACACGTTTATATACTATGCCCTCGTTACGGGAAACCACAATACAGGCCTGGCTGCTTTTGGCATCATCCAGGCTATTGATTTTTTCACCCACAATAATAGAACCGCTGGGCGTAGGCAACATGCTGTCTCCAATAATTTCGAAAGCACGGTAATTGCCACCTGCCAGCATGGGCAATGTAAATGTGTTGAGTTCGTCAATAAATTCTGTATCGGCATAGCCCGCCAGGTAACCTGCCGCGGCTTTAACCGGCACAAAATGAATCAGGTTGTTTTCCGACATCAGCTTTTGCTGCCGGCGTTTAGCCAGGTAGTTGCCTTTCACTTCACTTAAATCTTTTCGCAAAAGATCATCCAGCGTAAGCTTAAACATGTCGCCCAATTTTTCGAGGATGTCAATACGCGGTTCGGCACGCTCCTCTTCATACGCACCCACCAATGAACGCTTGATGCCTAATTTGTAGGCAAACTCTTCCTGCGTCCACCCACGCAGTTTACGGAGATATTTGAGGTTTTGACCGGCAATAGATTGCGCCATACTAACTAATTTAGCTGCAAAATACTAATACAGTTAGTCAAAACAAAACTTTTGCCTAAAAATTTGAAATTAATATTCCAAAAAACAAGCCACCAGGAATATGCCTGGTGTACAAAGCCCATTTTAGTAAGTCATTCACCCTGCGTCACCCGCTCTTCTTTTCTTCACGCCTTTATTTCCTGCATACGATTTGGGCAACAACTAAATAATCATGATTTTTACAAATTAAACATACCCGTTTTTAAATGGCAATAACCAAACATAAGCAAGGCGAACCTATCATATTGGTTACCAACGATGATGGGGTAATGGCGCCGGGCATCCGCAACCTGGTGGAAGCCGTGAAAGGACTGGGGAAAATAGTGGTTGTTGCGCCCGATAAACCACAGTCGGGCATGGGCCATGCCATTACTATTGGTTACCCCTTGAGGCTGCAAGCGGTGCAGATGGCAGGCGACATAGAGGCATGGAGTTGCAGCGGCACCCCGGTTGATTGTGTAAAACTGGCAGTTGACAAAATATTGCATCGCAAGCCCGATATCTGCATCAGTGGCATCAATCATGGCCCCAATCATTCCATCAACGTCATATATTCCGGTACCATGAGTGCGGCTATTGAGGCCTCTATTGAAAGTATTCCCTCCATCGGTTTTTCTTTACTTGACTATAGCATGGAAGCCGATTTTACGGCTGCCCGCAAATATGCCCGCATTATCGTAGAAAAAATGATGAAGAAAAAGGCAGATAAGCACCTTTGCCTGAATGTAAATTTCCCGGCCGTTGACGATAGCCTCGTAAACGGCATAAAAGTATGCCGCCAGGCCTATGCCAAATATGAAGAAGATTTTGATGAAAGAAAAGACCCGGTTGGTAAAAAATACTACTGGCTTACCGGTGCGTTCGTAAATTTCGATAAAGGAAAAGATACGGATGTTTGGGCACTGGCTAATAATTATGTAAGCGTAGTGCCTGTGCAATTTGACCTTACCAATTACGTTTTAAAATCCAAACTCGAAAAAACGTTTAAACAGTGATATTTAAAAAAAACAACCTGCCTTTTGGACTGATCCTTGGATTTATTGCGCCGCTGTTAAGTCTTGTTATTTACTATTTTGTCAAATTTTATCCCATATACAGCATGGGTGAAATGTTTGAGGCTTTGCACGAAAATAAAAGACTGGTTACCGCCATCAGCATCCCCTGCCTGTTTCTGAATATCGTTATTTTTACTTTATACATCAATGCCCGTAAAGACAATACCGCGAAGGGTATTTTTGCCGTTACACTGGTATATGCCGTTGCAGCGTTGCTGTTCAAGTTTATTGGGTAGGGAACATCTGGATGAGTGGTAAGTGGTAAGTGATAAGTGATAAGTGATAAGGAATGAGGAGTAAAAAGGAGAAGGGAGCACCAGGCAATGGGCAATAAGAAAAAGAGGAGAAAAGAAAAAAGAGAAAGGGAAGGCAAGAAGGGTAGCGCTTTAACGGCTCACAGTTCGCAACTGAAGGCCGATCGCTGACACCCGAATGTTACCTAAGACCTAAAACCTATTACCTGAGACCTGAGACCTAAAACCCATTACCTGGCACCTTCTATCAATGAGCACCAGGCGTTTATCCATTGCCGCCCCTATTCAACAAAAGCAAAAAATGAAATATTATATTATTGCCGGTGAAGCTTCGGGGGATTTACACGGCTCCAACCTGATTAGAGAATTAAGAAAACTGGACCCGGATGCTGATATCCGCTGCTGGGGTGGCGATTTAATGCAGGAGGCGGGCGCACATCTCGTAAAGCATTATCGCGAACTCGCCTTTATGGGTTTTCTGGAAGTAGTGAAAAACCTGGGCACTATCCTGCGTAATCTCTCCTTTTGCAAAAAAGACATCCTCGATTTTAAGCCCGATGCGCTTATTCTTATTGACTATCCGGGTTTCAACCTGCGTATCGCCCAATGGGCAAAACCCCTGGGGTTAAAAATCATTTATTATATCTCGCCGCAGGTATGGGCCTGGAAGGAAAACAGGGTGCGCACGATAAAAGATTGTGTAGACAAAATGCTGGTGATCCTTCCTTTTGAAAAAGACTTCTATAAAAAATGGAACTACGAGGTGGAATATGTAGGTCACCCACTGGTAGAAGTGGTAAACGATTGGCAACAACAACACCCCAACACCCTGCCTCCCGGAAAAAAAATCATCGCCCTGCTGCCTGGCAGCCGTAAGCAGGAAATATTAAAAAAACTACCTGTGATGCTGGAAGTAAGCAGGCATTTCCCCAACTACGAATTCACAGTAGCTAAAGCCCCGGGGTTGGAGGATTCATTTTACCTCCACCTGCTCAGCGGCTACAACAATGTGAGCGCGGTGTCCGGCAAAACCTACGCACTACTCATGCAGTCTGCCGCCGCCCTGGTAACCTCCGGTACTGCCACACTCGAAACCGCCTTGTTTGGCGTGCCCGAAGTGGTATGCTATAAAGGAAGCGCGGTTTCGTACGAAATCGCTAAAAGAGTAATTAAAATAAAATACATTTCGTTGGTTAATCTTATTATGGATAAACCCGTGGTGAAGGAGTTAATACAACATGAATTAACGGTGAACAACGTAAAAAAGGAACTGCAGGAACTACTCACCAATACCGGCCGTATTGAACAACTTAAAGCAGACTACAGTGCATTAAAAGCCATATTAAGCCAGGGCGGACATGCCTCCGCCAACGCTGCAAAATCCATCAACAGCTTTTTACAAAACGGATAATCATCACAATAATCGCAAACAAAAAAAGCAGGATGGATATACGATTAATACCGTGCATATATTTCATCCATTGCGTACGCTCCTCCGTGGGATCTTTTTTTTTAAGATAGAGGTATTCCGCAATTTGTCTCCATACGCCCATATAAAAGTTTTGTGTTTTAAGATAAGTAACATTGGATTAGGGCGTGCCCCTTTTTTGAGGGTCGGGCTTTCCGCTGCAAGTCCGCGGCACTCGTTCCTCGTGCCTGTGGGCTTTCCGCTTCAATCCCTCACGCGGGAATCAATTTGCAATTGCCTGGCATCAGTATCAAAAATATTCTTCAAAAAGCCAAAACGAAGATATAACGTAAACACTACACCTTCACCATAGCTAACATAAAAGCTAACTTGCGAGGGTGCATTTCAAATTTCCTTGCCTGGTTTTCCGGTCGGTGAAACACCGACCGGTAGCAGACTTTACAGGCGGGTGCCTGCCTGTCCGGTAGGCAGGTCTCCACCCGCCTGCGAAATTTGAAAACCACATTTCCTACCACTTGCCTATCTTTTGTACTTTCGCGCATGATGAAATACCAGGCAGGCGATACCATTTTAATATTACAATCCGATGAAGAAGGAAAAATCGTTGAAATCATTAACGAAAAAATGGTGATGGTACAAGTGAATGGCGTTACCTTCCCGG
>DASUFG010000019.1:0-7221 GCA_036274715.1 Agriterribacter sp. | reverse complement strand
CATCCTTACAGGCGATCGGCTTAATCCTTTCGAAAAGAATATCTCATCCCAGTATACCTGCATATTGGTCCGTATCCTTACTTTCCTGCTGTCAGGTCTTAGAAATTTGCCCGAAAGGTTTACGATTACCATCTTGTCTTTACCCATCGGAAAGCCAATATCGGGTATCACTTTTTGCCATTCTCCGCGGCTGTTTACTACCTCCAGGTCCGGCGCCCGGATGCGGTAGTCCGAAGACTGGCTCATCGAAGTATTGATGCTCGCATCTGTTGGATAGGTCCACCCCCGTAAAAAAAGATACATGCTGTCGCCCTTTGCCTTATCCCCCAAATCAATTACCAGGTCATGATCTTCCGCCAGTCCCTGGTATTTGCCCAAACCAAAATTCGATATATAGTTAAAGTCATAGGCACTGATCCTCGACAACAGATCCACACCATTTTGATCAGTGGCGCTTACGGGAAGATATTTGGTGCTTACCCGGTACACGTTTTTGCCGGGAAACGGGGGTAAAACAAAACGCTCGTCGGCATATACCTCCACTGTATCGGGATGATCTACTGCCACCAGCGAAGCCTTGTCAAAATACACCGCTTCCCACAACTCTTCGGTTATCCTTAATGAGTATACGTTATTCCTTGCCTTCAGCTTTTCACCCGGTATCAGCAGATACTCCTTTGATGCATCTGAAAACGCATAGACCGTATCGGTGCCATTCACCGACAACGGCATGCCCAGCGCGCTGCGCCACATCATATCCTTTAAAAACTCGTACCGCTCTCCATTCCACACAAACAAAAACGGACACGACCCTTTCAGTTTCTCCTGTTCAAGCGTTCTCTGCCATCGCGAAGGATCATTGATAAGTTCAGGAGTGCCGTTGGGCCAAATGATGCGCACAACATCCAGCGAATCACGGCTGCCTACACCAAAATTTACAAGTGTCCGCCTGATGGTTTTGGTCTGATAGAGATCGCCTGCTTTTAGTTCCACCTGTGCACCTACACTAAACCTGTTATTTTTATTATTACCGTAAGACAGTCCTGTGAGCTGAATCTGCATATAGTGATTCAGGTTACCACCATCATTTCGTATCAAATGTATTCCCGAGGGTGCCGAAATAAATAAATCATCATCGCCATCCAGGTTAAAATCAGCAGTTTCAATAGTATGTCCTGCGGTTAACGTCGACGGCAGGAGATAAGAAACATTGGTAAACCCTCTTGAATTCTCATTGTGAAATAACTGAACACCAGGTGATGAGCTGTCCTGTCCTTCTCCCGCCACAAGTATGTCCTGGTATCCGTCATTATCAAAATCAAAAAAGATCACCGCATAAGCCGTTATTCCCTTCAAGGAACGGGTAAGTAACGCGGAGGTTGTATCCACGACGAATCCGTTTGTGCCATTGTTTTTCAGCAAAAATGTAGCTTCATTTTTCCCGCCCCCGATACACAGATCGGGTAATCCATCGTTGTTATAATCGCCAAATGCAATCGCTGTGCCCCGGCAGCCAGGCTGCCGCAGGTGCAACGAATCGGTAAAATTTTCAAATACAGAATGCCGGTTATTGTTATATAGCTGTAGCGAACCGTCTCCGGCAAGCATAGCGATATCAAGGTCGCCGTCTGCATCCCAATCTCCATAATCCAATGCTATGGTACCAGATGCATTGCCCGACAGATTCATCGGTTTTGCATTCTCAGTAAACGTTCCGTCATTGTTGTTACGAAAGAACTTGTTTGCCCCCTTGCAGCCAACGTATAAATCAAGATCGCCATCCTGGTCAAAATCAGCGATCAAAAGTTTGCTTCCGTCAGTTACTTTGTTTAACCCGGTATCGCCTGTTTTCCTGGAAAAAGTGCCATCACCGTTGTTCCGGTAGATAAAAATGCCCTTGCTGGTAGAAACCAACAGATCCTTGTAACCATCATTATCATAATCCGCAAACTTTGCATCGAAATCAATTGCATCATATTTCAAATCAACTAATGCAGTGATATCTTTAAAATTGCCAAGATATCCTTCAAAAAGATATCTGGCCGGTACAGAAGCATCCTTTTGCAAAAAGCTTACGAAAACATAGCTGGTTCCTTTTCCGTCGTCATCTGCGAGTGCCAGGGTGGAGTGAGCGGCATTTACTGCACCGGGAATGGTTAACCCGGTTATTGTGGACGCCTCTGCAAATGAGATGTCCTGTAAGGTGACTATTCTGTTCTTCTCATACACCTGGTTGAACTTACTGTCATTAAACTCAGAATAACCGCTTAGCAATTTAGGTTGATCTACCTGTTCCAGCCCGGCGGCATACGCCTCTGTAAGCTGCAGTAGTTGATGCAACCGCTGCAGGTAATACAAACCGCCGGATGGATTATTGCCCGTAATTATTGTTGAAGCTTTGCGGTAAATGGTATCGATTGCCGTGGTGAATTCAGGGACTATCTTTTTTATACTCTGCATGTAAAACAGCGCGGAATCTGGCTGCCCCTCCCGGGCAAATAATTCAGTTAATATAAGCTTCGGAACGATATTAGAAGGATCAATGTCCACTAGTTTTACCAGGTTAGATTTTTGCGCAGAATAATTTTTGTCTGCGGCGGCCATAGACGCCAGTTTGTAATAAGCCGGCGCATTGCGGGGATCTGCGGCAATAATTTCTTGTAACTGTTTTGCCGCTTCTTCCCTGTTGCCCTGTCCGAGATAAATTTCAGATAAGGTAAGTTTAAGTCCTGCATTACCCGGCTGGATGTTCAAACCCGCTTTCGCCTGTTTTTCTGCCTGTTCGTAATTTTTTTTTGCTAAATATAGCAGCGACAAATCGCCATAGTTCAAAATGTTTTCGGGATCTGCTTTTATGGCTTTCTTAAATGCTGTTTCAGCCTCATCAAATTTGTTACTCTGTAAAAAATTGATTGCCAGAATACGCGGATCCTTGGTATAATCATAATCCCTGGGCTGCTGTGTCTTTGTATTACACCCGGTAAATGCTAAAACGCATAAAATTAATGTTACAGTTAAGCGAAATACAAAGCGGCAAGCAGGCATAAGTTTACATGTCATAGCAGGTGGAGATTTATACGGCAATGAAGATAATAAATTATCGGTGTAGGTTCACGCGGCGATTATTGTTACCTTTAGTGTTCAACTAACTGTAGAAATAATTTTCATTTTAGATGAAAAAGCAAACGAATTATACCCAAATCACAATTGCCGTAATATTCATTTGCCTGCTTGCCATAACATTTGTAGCTACCCGTAGAGAAAGTGGCATGTCCGGCGAAGCCAACAGCAAACAGAAGGAACTGGCGGAGGAAAAATTCGGGTTTTATCTTGACCCGGTGAACAAAGCGGCAAATATTTCATTCAGACACCAGTCTCCCGAAGTTGATCCCAAATTAAACAATATCAGGTTACAGATAGCCTCTATGGGCGCTGCAGTTTCTGTATGCGACTTTGATAACGATGGTTGGAATGATCTGTATTTCACCAACAGTGCGCGGGGGAGTTTAAACGCTTTGTATCACAATCTGCAAAATGGCAAATTTGAAGACATTGGGGAAAAACTCCGCCTGGCTGATGTAAACATGCCGGGTACCGGCGCTTCTATGGGAGCAGTATGGGGCGATTATGACAACGATGGGTACAGAGACCTCCTGCTGTATAAGTGGGGTAAACCCGAATTATTTAAGAACGTAAATGGACAAAGATTTGAATCTGTCACGGAAAGAAGCGGTTTACCATCCTGGGTGAACGCCAATAGCGCAATTTGGTTCGATTTTAACAATGATGGGTTGCTGGATATTTTTATCGGTGGATATTATAAGGAGGTTTTTCACTTAGACAGTTTGAATACGACCAAAATAATGCCTGAAAGTTTTCGCTACGCCAACAATGGTGGAAGAAATTACCTGTTGAAAAATATGGGAAACGGTAAGTTTGAAGACGTGACGCAGCAATATGGGTTAATATCCACCAAATGGACGCTGGCAGCCGTGGCAGCAGATTTTAACGGCGACGGCTATCCCGACTTGTACTTGGCCAACGATTATAATGTCGACGAGTTTTATATAAATGACAAGGGTCAGAAATTCGAAGAAAAAGGCGGCAGTTCGGGTATTGGTCATATCCCCAAAAGCGGCATGAACGCTTCTTTGGGTGATATCAACAACGATGGGAACTTGGGTATTTATACGACTAATATCACTGAAAAAGGTGTTCTGATCCAGGGCAATAACTACTGGCAGCCCAATAGTGATAACATGAAGGATAACCCGTCTTTTGTGAACCTTGCACAAATAGCAGGGATTGAAAATGCAGGCTGGAGTTATGGAGCCCAACTCGGTGATCTGAACAATGATGGTTATATGGACCTGTTTGTTGCCAACGGGTTTGTTTCGGCGAAGAAAAATACCTCGTACTGGTACGATTATTCTAAGGTTACCGGGGGTAACAGTTCGATAATAGGCGATGCCAAAAATTGGCCGGATATGCAGGACAAGAGCCAGTCGGGTTATCAGCAAAATAAAATATGGATCAACAACAGCAACGGTTTGTTTGAGGATGTTTCCGGCCAGGTTTGTCCGGCTGAAACGTATGACAGCCGGGCGGTAGTGTTTGCCGATTTGTGGAACAGAGGAGTACTGGATGTGGTTGTAGCCAATCAAAACAATATTCCGCTTGTGTATAAAAACGAAACCGCCGATACCAATCACTGGATTGATTTCGATTTATATGGCACGGATTCAAATGCTGATGCGATTGGTGCCAAGGTGGAACTGGAATGGGATGGTAAAAAACAGGTGCAGATTGTTACCGGCGGCGCAGGTTTCTCATCTCAAAATCAGCACCGGCTTCATTTTGGAATTGGCAAAAGTGAAGTGACAAATAAGGTAACGATCTACTGGCCCTCAGGGCGGGTTGATGAAATACCACATCCCGGTATCGACAAGCTTCATATTGTAAAAGAAAGCAAATCCGACAATTGATGTCACAAGAATATAAAGTCCAGGCACTGGCGGCAACGAACAGGGTTTCCCGGTGGATAAAAGATAATTTTCAATATATACCCCCGGCTTTCATCACGTTGATTCTGCTGGTGGGGCAGTTCAGTTTCGGCATTTTAGACAGCTATATCAATCTTGTGGTTGCCATTGGTACAGCGCTGATTGCGGAAATCATATTGGCAAGAACTGTTTTGAAGACAAGGAAAAATCTTGCCAGCGCTTATATTACAGGCATCAGCGTTGGAATACTGATACGGTCTAATGTGGTTTGGCCGTATCTTGTCACGTCGTTGCTTTCTATTCTTTCCAAATATGTATTGCGTTATAAGGGCAAACATTTGTGGAATCCATCCAATTTCGGCGTTTCCTGGATGTTGTTTTTAGACAGCATGAACGTGGCAGGTCTCAGTATTCAATGGGGCAGTAATCTTGCGGCCATGTCCGTAATCTGGATTTTAGGTTTAATCATAGTAAACAAAGCGAAGCGACTGCATGTAACAGTGACCTATGTCGCCAGTTTTACCGCGCTGGCTTACCTGCGATGCCTGATCACGGGAGATGCCTTTCTGGCTGAGCTTGCGCCGCTTACCGGGCCGATGTACCAATTGTTTATATTCTTTATGATCACCGATCCTCCAACATCTGTATCGACAAAAAAAGGAAGGGTTATCGTTGTTGTGCTGGTGGCGATAGTGGAATTTATTTTACGCCTGAATCATTTCATATACGCGCCGTTCTTTGCTCTTTTCCTGGTGGGACCTATCGCCAAGTTTTTTGATTTAAGAAGAAATGGGTCAAACGCAATCCCAGGCAACGGGCGGTTGCAAAACGCTTCGGCGGGTACACTATTAAACAACCAATCGCTATGGCATGAACGCAAAAGCTAAGAGAGTCTTTCTGCTATTCGGCCTTCCCGTGATCATTGTATACATTACCTGGCTGATATATATGACTGTCAGCTACAACTGGCACTTGTTTGCCCATTATTTTTACATGACCGTAACGATGGTACTTGGATCTTTTGTGGCCGGCGCCAGTTCAGAGGGCGGAGGAGCTATTGCTTTTCCGGTAATGACCCTCGTTTTTAAGATTCATCCGGCCGAAGCAAGAAACTTTTCACTGGCTATTCAGAGTGTCGGTATGACGGCAGCCTCCCTTTGGATCATCGCCCAAAAAGTAAAAATTGAACGCAGCTACCTGAGGCTTTGCTTTATCGGCGGCACCATAGGTCTTATCGCCGGTACGTATTTTATCGTTCCGCTTACAACACCTGCCTATTCCAAAATGTTATTTGTCTCGTTTTGGTTAAGTTTTGGCATTGCACTGTACGTTGTCAATTATTATCGGCGAAGATTGATCAGAACCACTCTTCCGGCATTGACTGGTTATCAGCAAGCCGAGCTGGTTGGTATAGGTTTTACCGGAGGCATCCTGAGCGCTATTTTGGGCAGCGGGATTGACATATGCACGTTCGCATTTATTACAATGAAATACAATTTATCGGAAAAAGTAGCTACCCCGACATCGGTACTTCTGATGGCGTCAAATGCAATCACCGGTTTTTTGTTGCATCGCCTGGTGATCAACGATATCCAACCTGTGGTTTACAACTATTGGCTGGTATCTATCCCTGTGGTAATGATGGGAGCCCCGCTCGGCGCCTTTGTTGTGAGCAGGGCAAAGCGACTGCATATTGTAAACTTTCTTTGTACGGTAATTGTTGTTCAGTTTGTCGGTGCTATGCTTATTATTAATCCCAGTGGCAAACTGCTGTATTTTTCTGCAGGAAGCTTCCTGGCAGGGATAATCATATTTTTCCTTTTAACCCGGAAAGCTCAACAATCAGCCCCTTCCGCAAAACCATCTTAGAAAGCGGGATAATGATCAGACCCAAAGCCTCAGCAGCTGAAAGAATAAATGGAACAGGCATTTAATAATTAGTTAAGAAATTTCCGGCAAGAATTTCCATCGGGAGGAATAGTCAATCAAAATAACCTGCACTTATGGCGATCTGATCATTACAACAACATTCCGAACCTGCGGAATAAGTCATTGCACTACTATTGAAAAATTTCATCCAGCCTGTCGCTAAGCCACCGCTTTGGTATTTGGCATGCTCATCAGCGTCGGTATCGTTTCCGCGGGCTGCCGGCTACCCACAGCTTGGTTACTTTTCCATCAGGTGATATTTGATGAACTTCGTTAGACGGTGTACAAA
>DASUFG010000018.1:0-6729 GCA_036274715.1 Agriterribacter sp. | reverse complement strand
TATGCAAATTCTTCTGCTCTTGTTCCGAATCCAAGGTCAACGGTTGCACTCACTTTTCCAAAACTATGGTCAACTTTTAATGACCCCATACCTAACTCAAATGAATTACTGGAACGTGTAAAACTGGTTAAGCTATTGTATGGATACTCTTTGGGGTTATTGAAATTGTACCTGTAGTAGCCATCCACCGATCCGCTTATTACAAGGGCTGACTTTTTTTCGGTGGTGTCGACATCCTGAGAAAACATTTGCTGACTTAATATTACTGTCAAAATATAGACAATAATCTTTTTCATCGTATTTTGTTTAAGTTTTATTTTAATTTATCCAGTGCAATGTTTAAATCCAATACATTCACTCTTTCGGTACCAAACAGGCCGGCCAAAGGTTTTTCAATATGACTTTCTACTAAAGCGTTCAGTTGCGCGGTGGAGATATTTCGCAGCTTTGCTACCCTGCCTACCTGCACATAAGCTCCCTGTACGGAGATATGCGGATCAAGCCCGGCGCCTGATGCAGTCACCAGATCAGATGGAATATCTTTTCTATTTACACCTGGATTGTGTGCAAGAAAACTGTCTACCCTGTCGCGTATAGTTTGTAAATAATCAGGATTGGTTGGTCCTTTGTTGCTGCCGCCGGAACCCGCTGCATTATAATCAACTGCAGACGGACGGCTCCAGAAATATTTATCATCGCTAAATTTTTGGCCTAATAGTTTCCAGCCAACTACTTTGTTGTTGACAACTACCGTTTCACCTTTTCCTTTGCCCGGCGCCAATTGAGCTCCGGCTAATATCACCAGAGAATAAATTCCCATAAAGAATACTGCACAAACCAGGGTAAGTCTTACTGCAGGGAGAATATTTTGTTTCATTTTATAACGAGTTTATTTTTTAAAACCAAATAGATACAACCAGGTCAATCAATTTAATACCGATAAAAGGAACGATTACACCTCCAAAACCGTAGATCAACAGATTCCTTCTCAGCAAAGCGCTTGCTCCAATAGGTTTGTAGGCAACACCTCTTAATGCCAGTGGTATCAGTAACGGAATAATGATCGCATTGAAAATAACGGCAGAAAGGATCGCACTTTGAGGGCTATGAAGACTCATAATATTCAGTGCCTGCAAACCGGGAATAGAAACAATAAACAAAGCCGGAACAATAGCAAAATATTTTGCTACGTCATTCGCAATGGAGAATGTAGTAAGTGTTCCTCTTGTCATCAATAATTGTTTACCTATCTCCACAATTTCAATCAGCTTGGTGGGATCGTTTTCGAGGTCAACCATGTTACCGGCTTCTTTAGCAGCCTGTGTGCCGCTGTTCATGGCAACACCAACATCGGCCTGTGCCAATGCCGGTGCATCATTTGTTCCATCACCCATCATGGCAACTAATTTTCCTCCTTGTTGTTCCTTGCGGATATAATTCATTTTGTCTTCCGGCTTTGCTTCCGCAATAAAATCATCCACACCTGCCTTTTCAGCAATATATTTTGCGGTTAAAGGATTATCACCTGTCACCATTACTGTCTTTACTCCCATCCTTCTTAATCTTTCAAAACGTTCCTGGATGCCGGGCTTGATAATATCCTGCAACTCGATCACTCCTGTAGCTTCATTGTTCCGGGCTACCACTAATGGCGTTCCTCCATTTTGGGCAATGTTCTTTACCCTTTCTTCCATTTCTTTTGGAATGGAGTTGCCAGCTTTATTTACCATATCCCGAATAGCGTCAAAAGCTCCTTTCCGGATCTTTGTTCTGTCCGGAAGATTAACACCACTACTTCTTGTTTCTGCGGTGAATTTGATGAAATCCATGCCCCTTAGGTCGGAAGTCGCTTTGATTCCTCTTGAATTCGCTAATTCAATAATTGATTTTCCTTCCGGGGTTTCATCAGCCAGGGAACTTAATACTGCCATATCCATGAAATTTTTTTCATCTGTGCCACTGGCGGTATAAAAATTTGTAGCTTTTCTGTTGCCGATAGTAATAGTTCCTGTTTTATCAAGTAATATGGTATCAAGATCGCCTGCAGTTTCGACCGCCTTGCCGCTTTTTGTAATCACATTGGCCCTTAATGCCCTGTCCATTCCTGCAATGCCGATTGCGCTTAATAATCCGCCAATAGTTGTTGGAATCAGGCAAACAAACAGGGAAATGAATGCACCAATAGTAATAGGTGTGTTGGCATAATCAGCAAATGGTTTCAGGGTCACACAAACAATAATGAATACCAGCGTGAAAGCGGCCAATAAAATAGTCAATGCGATTTCATTAGGGGTTTTTTGCCGGGTGGCGCCTTCCACCAGGGCAATCATTTTATCCAAAAAAGTTTCGCCGCGTTCCGTAGTTACTCTCACTTTTATGCTGTCAGATAAAACTTTTGTTCCGCCGGTTACTGAGGACTTATCGCCACCGGCTTCCCGTATCACCGGTGCAGATTCTCCTGTAATGGCGGATTCATCAATAGTGGCAATGCCTTTAATTATTTCGCCATCCATCGGGATAACATCACCGGTTTCGCAAAGAAACAGGTCACCTTTTCTTAATTGCGAAGAAGGAACTACTTTTATTTCATTGGTAGTCATTTCACCAACAATAGAAATTCGTTTGGCTGGTGTTTCTTCTCTTGCCTTGCGTAAACTGTCGGCCTGCGCCTTACCTCTTGCTTCGGCGATGGCTTCGGCAAAATTGGCAAACAGCAATGTAATAAGCAGTATAGCTGTGATAATAATGTTATAGGTAAGGCTTCCCTGTGATGTCTCGCCGGTAGCTATCCAAACGCACACTCCTGCCATAATTAATGTCCCGATCCATACGGTGAACATGACGGGGTTGCGATATTGAATGCGGGGATTCAATTTGGCAAAAGATTGTCCGATAGCTTCTTTTGCTAATGCCGGTTCAAATAATCTATGTTTTCTTCTATGTACTGACATGATCTCTTATTTTATAATGATTCTGTATTTCTATTTTGTCAATAGTGATTAGTGAATGGGAGTCCATGTATTGGCTATCCCGCTACTGACTATTCACTATTTCATTCCAAAGAACTCTGCAATGGGTCCCAGTGTTAATGCCGGGAAGAAACTCAATGCTGCCACAATAAATATTACCGCAAATACCATGATGCCAAATGTGCCAGTATCGGTTTTCAAGGTGCCGGCAGCTTCGGGGATATATTTCTTCTTTGCCAGGATACCTGCAATGGCAACAGGCCCTATGATGGGTAAGAATCTTGCCAACAGCATCACTAAGCCACAGGCAATATTCCAAAATAATGTATTATCACCTAACCCTTCAAATCCGCTCCCATTGTTAGCGGAGGAAGAAGAAAACTCATACAGCATTTCACTGAATCCATGATTACCGGGATTATTCAGCCAGCCTGCATATTCAGTTGGATTATTTGCGTACAGCCAGGATGATATGGCAGTGCCCGTCAATATCAGCAATGGATGCAGTAATGCAATAACAGAAGCGATCTTCATTTCTTTTGCTTCGATCTTTTTACCGAGAAACTCTGGTGTTCTTCCTACCATTAACCCGCTGATGAAAACAGCAATGATGATGAAAATGTAAAAATTCAGGTATCCAACACCAACACCGCCATAAAAAGAATTGACCATCATACCCAGCAAAGCACTCATTCCTGCAAGCGGGGTAAAACTGTCATGCATAGCATTTACTGATCCGTTCGATGTAACGGTTGTGCTGACACCCCAGGCAGCCGATGCCGCGGGGCCAAAGCGAACTTCCTTACCTTCCATGCTACCCAATGGCTGTGAAATGCCCATGTTGAAAATTTCCGGGTTGCCGTTCATTTCATGATATACGGCATTAAAAAGCAGGAGCAGGAATCCAACCGTCATTACACTAAATACCATCCACGCAAATTTTCTTCTTTTAATAATATAGCCCATCGCAAACACCATGGCAATCGGGATAAGAAGAATCGAAAGGTTTTCTACGATGTTTGTAAAATAGTTTGGATTCTCCATAGGATTGGCAGCGTTGGGTCCGTAGTAACCGCCTCCATTGGTACCTAATTGTTTAATGGCGATCATGGCGGCTGCAGGTCCGCGACTCACATTGATTGTATCTCCTTGCAGGGATACGTATTGTGCTTTACCTTCAAAGTTCATCGGTGTTCCATTGAAAGCAAGGATCAATGCAACTACAATCGCTAAAGGCAGCAATATCCGTGTAGCAGATCTTACCAACAGGGTATAAAAATTACACAGCTTTTCAGTAGTTTTTTCTTTCATTGCCTGAAAGACTACTGCACAGATAGCCATACCTGTAGCCGCACTAATGAATTGCCAGAGCATTAAGGTCAGTTGACCCAGGTAGGACAACCCGGATTCTCCTGAATAGTGCTGCAGGTTGGTATTGGTAACAAAACTTGTTGAAGTGTTGAACGCAAGATCCGCTGACATGGATGGATTGCCATCGGGGTTGAGCGGGAGCCAGCTCATATTCATCAATACAAGCATGGATACGATGAACCAAACCAGGTTTATCGTTAATAATGTGGCCAGGTGCTGCTTCCAGTTCATTTCCTTTTGAGGATCAATGCCGCCCAACCTGTAGAACGCTTTATCAACCGGGTTGAGCAAACGATCCAGCCATGTTTTTTCTCCTTCATATACTTTGCCTATGTACCGGCCCAATGGAATAGCCAGTGCAACCGTAAGTACGTACATAAGAATGATGCCTAAGATTTCTGTGTTCATGATTCAGCTTGTTTAAATTTTCAGTTGTTAAAACCTCTCCGGCTTTACCAGTACATAGCACAGGTAGATAAAGACAAGGATCGAGATAATGAATAGTAATGTCATAGTTTATATTTTTTATTCCACTCCAGGCAGTTGCGCCCTAAATTTTTTCGAACCAGTCAATTGATTTAAAGAAAAGCCAGAAGCAAATGAGCCCGGCTGCGAATAAGAGGATTGTCAGCATGATTTCAATTTTTATTTGTGAAAAAAGAATTTGAACTTAATAATTACTATATATACTAATACAGCTGCTATTAACCAAGCTGCTATAACAACAACAAAATCTCTCAATTTCCTTTTGTTTGCCATACCTATGTCTCAACTATCCTCTGAAACTAATCCCGGATATAATGTGTATTCCATGACGGCTATCAGTACCGGTCGTGATTCCGTTCGCTTATATCTAATGAAACCATCCGAATTTGAACCAGGTAATCCATGATATGGCAATAAGAATTCCCACAGCAACCAGCACAATAATGAAAGGTTTGCATCCGGGCGCTTCACGACCTGACCGTGGTACTTTTTCGGGTTTCATGACCGTAGAATAAATTTGTTAGGGAACGATTTCGATTCAAGCTTTTTGGATCACAAAGTGATTGTATAAAAATGCCTGGATCCCGACACATAACGGGATGACCCCTACGACTCCTTTTGCTTTGCGGTTCATTTTCATATCTGCAGTTATTATTTTTTGTTCAAATAGTCCCGCTTTTTTCACGACCCGTGTGCACAAGACAGGCAACAATCAACCATATCTTTGGAATGGCAGTTAAACACCCGTAGCGAAAGCCGGGCTTTTCCACGGATATCCGAAATCAGTCCTGCCTTTTTCGTTCGCTTGATCTTCAGCCATTTCAAAAGACTTATAAAGGGTATCGAAAGCTGTGCCTGAAAGATGAACAAAACACCCTGGAGCTGTAACACGCTGCCAGTAATGGTTTAGAAAGATTATGTTTTTTTAGGAATGCTGGAGATCGGCCTGGATCTTCTCATTGTGAGAAGGTGCTTTATCATTTTGATACGTTGGGGCTGATCGAATACTCCTGCATTTTCCGGTACAGGGTGGCAATACCAATTTCAAGAAGGTTGGCGGCTTTTGTTTTATTACCGCCGGTATAGCGAAGTATTTTTTCGATGTGCTGTTTTTCTACCGCCGCAAGTGATAACTCCTTTTGCGTTCCCGCATGCTGTTGCTGTATTTCAAAAGGCAAATGTTCCGGGAGAATTTCCGTTCCTTCTACCAGGATGGCAGCCCTTTCTGTTACGTTTTTCAATTCCCGGATATTTCCTTTCCATTCGTATTGCTGTAAAAGCTTAACAGCCGTGCTATTGAGGTGCACGGCGGGCCTATTCTCTTTTTCAACAAAATGGTGCAAAAAAAAGGTGGCTAGTGCCGGGATATCCTCCTTACGTTCACGCAAGGGAGGGAGTTCAATTGTAAAAATATTGATACGGTAATACAGATCCTCACGAAAAGACCCTGTGGTTGTTTCCTTTCTTAAATCACGATTGGTGGCAGCAATAATTCGGACATTAGCCCTGGAAACTTTAGTGTCGCCGAGTTTAATAAATTCGCCGTTTTCCAGCACCCGCAGCAATTTGGCCTGCAACTCAATGTTTAGCTCACCAATTTCATCCAAAAATAAGGTGCCGCCGTCAGCCACTTCAATAAGTCCCTTTTTATCCTTCATCGCGCCGGTATAAGCACCTGCTTTATGACCAAACAATTCGCCTTCCAATAGTTCTTTGCTGAATGCGCTACAGTTAATGGCAACAAAGGGTTTATTTTTTCGCTTACTGTTTTGATGAATGGCCCCGGCAAAAACTTCTTTTCCGGTTCCTGTTTCGCCCAGTAATAATGCAGTTGAATCGCTGCCTGCAATCTTTTGCGCAAGACCAATGGCCTTTTTGATGGTACTGCTTTCTCCAATGATAG
>DASUFG010000017.1:0-5996 GCA_036274715.1 Agriterribacter sp. | reverse complement strand
CTCCATGCTATATAGGTAGCCGCCCCCCCAACAATTTTATTACTTTTACCAAAAGGTGTTTCAATTGCGTCAAAAGCCATGGAACCAACAACAACCACAGACATGAAGATTAGATTTTTACGATGATCAATAGGTATTTCTTTGAAGCTATCCTGGCCGATATGCAGGCTTACCTCCCATTTTAAACCGTGCAAAACTAAGTCTAATTTTGTTACCATGGAATTTGAAACCTTTACAGCGAGTCTTGTTGACAACCTACCGCCCACTGCGGTGTCTGCCTATCTTCAGGCCTTATGGTATGATGCCCACGGAGATTGGGATAAAGCCCATCATATTATCCAGGACTTTCCCGGCGCTGAGGCCTCGTGGATACACGCTTACTTACACAGGAAAGAAGGGGATGCCGGAAATGCCCGGTACTGGTACAGCAAGGCTGGCAAACCATTTCCCCAAACATCACTGCAGCAGGAATGGGAACACATAGTAAAGGCATTATTATAAGTGCTAAAAGTAAAGCCTGCCCTGTTGTAAGACAGCCTCTATTGATAGCATTTTTGACGCCTATTTTTCTTTGACGTTAATAGAGATGCGCCTGTTCTTTTTCATGTTTTCTTCTGTGTCGTTAGGCGCCACAAAATGCGTGGGTCCATAGCCCTCCGCACTATCTAACTGCCCGGCATTTGCGCCCGCCCCCTTTAAAGCGGCCAATACGGCATCGGCCCTCGCCTGCGATAATTTGACGTTGGCAGCACTATCACCCGTATTATCGGTGTACCCGCCGATCTTTATTTTTGCTTTTGGAAATGCTTTTAAAATAGCAGCAATGTTCTGCACTTGTTTAGCAGATTCGCCGGTGATTGTGGCACTCCCGGTTTCAAAATTCAGATCGTCAAAATCAAACCATTTTTCTTTGCTTATTGGCTCATCCGACTTCAGGTAGCTAACCAGCATATCTTCGATCCCAGCTTTGTACGCATCTAATTCTGTGTTATCGGGTAGCTGCACTTTTATGGATTCACGCGCAGGCTCCATTATTTCAGGCGCAGCCCCGGCAACGTTATGTATTTCGGAATCCACAACCGCAGCAGGTTCCGGGGTGCTACCACAACTCTTAAATAAATAGAGCAACAGCGCAAATGCTAATATGGCCAGGATAAACGGAAGTAACCAATTCGTTTTTTTCTCGATTTCTGTGTGTGCGGTATGTGCAGCATGAACGTCGGCATCTTTTGCATCTGAAAACGCCGAACTTAATGTTGACCCAATGCCAGAGAGGTTGCCTAACCCTAGTGCACCGGCGAGGTTAAGGCCTGAAGGTATGGCAGAGAGAATATTGTCTTTCTGTGAAGCCAGGAAAGACGTGATACCTGAAGCGCCCAGGTTGTATTGTGTAGCGTATTTTCCAAGACTGCCCAGTGCGGCAGGAGCTACCATGCTCAAGAGAGAGGAAGCAGAAGTAGCTTTGATACCAGAAAAACCTGAAATAAGGCTCGAAACATTTCCTAGTTTGTCACCAAACAAACTGGAGACCATGCCCTTCAAGCCAGAAGAACTTCCACTCCCCGATAATAGTGACCCTAGGTTGCTTAATATTCCGCTGCTACTCGCCTGTTTCCCCATATCTAAAAGTGATTGGGCCCCGGCGCTGCTTCCGGCTTTATCTAAAAACCCTGTTAATACTGATGGTATTGCGCCGTTCAGCGCTTTCTGAATATTGTCGCCATTCTCTCCAAATGCAGAGGCAGTACTGTTTATGAGGTCATTGCTGAACAGGCCGTTAACAGAATCGAGAAGATTGAATGCCATAATGTTGGTTTTAGTTTGTGGAAAATCAAGAACCAGGCAGGTAGGAACCAGGGATGTGTGAATCTTCGCTCCTGCAAACATATCAAAAATGTCCATAATACCTGATATGAAATTTATGTTTACCTTAATAAGTCATGAGCAGGCATAAGGTTCAAACTGCTAACAAAGGGTCGTCCACCAGCAGACGATACTTTTTTCAAGCTTATTTCTTTTATGCGGGGATCATTTTTTTATTTGACCGCTTCATTTTTAATGTGAAATAATTGGTTTGCATTACTTTATATTAAATTACCTTTACACCGGATCCTGAATATCCAATGTTTCAGACCCTATCCTACCAAAGAGCACCAAACCTTATTTTACCTTATCATTGTATTAAACCTTATACAAATATGTTTGTATACAATCCTGTGAATAATAAGATCACAATTCTTATTGTTGATGATCATAAATTGATCAGGGACACCTGGTCGTTTATATTAAACAGCGACTCCCGCTTCCAGGTCATCGCCGAATCTGATTCCGGAAAAGATGCGATTGATGTGGCTCAGAACAATCATCCCAACATCATTTTAATGGATATTAACATGAGCCCGATGAACGGGTTTGAGGCAACCAAACAAATCCGGAAAGTATCGCCCGAATCAAAGATCATCGCCGTGTCGATGCATTCCCAGCCGGCCTATGCGAAAAAAATGTTGCAGGTAGGTGCCATGGGGTATATTACCAAGAACTCCTCCAAAGAAGAAATGATAGGCGCTATAAATGAAGTGGCGCAGGGTAAAAAATACATCTGCAATGAAGTGAAAACCATTCTTTCCGAACAGGTGCTGCACAATAGTGAAAGGCCGGATATCAATTTGCTGTCGCAGCGTGAAGTGGAAATCATCGACCTGATTAAACAGGGGCAATCTTCGCGGGAAATTGCGCTGCAATTAAACATTACACTCAAAACGGTGGAAGTTCACCGTCACAATATTTTAAAAAAGCTGAATTTAAAAAATACCGCAGCCCTCGTAAATTTTATTAATAATGCAGGAATAGGATAGGGCTCATCAAAATAAATTATTTTGCGTTGTAACCACACTCCTCCTTCTAAAGGGTGTATCCTTTTATGTAGTAATCATGTCTGCACTTTCTATCACCACTATTCAAACCCCGTTGTATTGGGAAGACAAAGCGGCAAACCTGCGGATGTTTAAGGAGAAGATCACAGCCATCCCGGAAAAAACCGAAATCGTAATCCTGCCTGAAATGTTCAGCACCGGGTTTAGTATGCAAACGCAAAAGCTGGCCGAAAAAATGGACGGACTTACCGTGGAGTGGATGCAACATGTGGCGACACAGCAAAAAATCATTCTTACCGGTAGCGTTATTATTGAGGAAGCGGGAAATTATTTTAACCGGTTAATATGGATGCTACCCGATGGTAACTACGGATATTACGACAAGCGGCATTTATTTGCTTATGCCAAAGAACACGAGCATTATACGCCAGGCAATAAGAGACTTATTGCTTCGGTAAAGGGCTGGAAGATTAACCTGCAGGTTTGTTATGACCTTCGCTTCCCGGTATGGGTAAGGCAAAAAAGTCATTTGGTTGAGCAGGATGAAACCCAGGCAATAAGCACAGCCGAATACGATCTTATTATCTATGTGGCCAATTGGCCCGAAAAACGCATTCATGCATGGAAAACGCTGCTCCAGGCCCGCGCTATAGAAAACCAATGTTATGTGGCTGGTGTTAACCGCGTTGGAAAAGACGGGAATGATATTACCTACAGTGGCGAATCTATGATTATTGACCCCCTGGGCGAACCTATGTATTCCGCATCTCACCAGGAGGATACCTTTACCTGCATGTTGCATAAAGAAAAACTGGAAACCATAAGAAAACAATTCCCATTTTTGAGAGATGCCGATAGTTTTTTGATTGACCTTTGAAATGCATAAATTATCCCGAGCTCATGAAAATTGCATATTGGAACGGTACCATTTATACCGGGAATAAAAAAGAAACCGGCAAGGCAATATTGGTGAACAACCATACTATTGAACAGTTGGTTGGCGAAAAAGATATTCCCGGTGATTATAACATTAAGAACCTGGGCGGACTAAATATTGCGCCTTCGTTTATTGACCTTCAGATATACGGCGGCAACGGACAATTGTTTTCTGCCGAACTTACTACCGATGCCATAGCGGCTACCTACCAATATTGTTTGCGGGGCGGTTGCAGCCACTTTATGATTACCATGGCCACCAACACGATTGATATTTTTTTGAAGGGTATGGAGCTTGTGAAGCAATATTGGCAAGAGGGCGGAAAAGGCTTGTTGGGGTTGCACCTGGAAGGTCCTTATCTTAACCCCAAAAAAAAGGGCGCCCATATTGAGGCCTGTATCAAAAAACCAACGGTGGCCGAAGTAAGCATGTTGCTTGAAAAAGGCAAGGGGGTGTTAAAGATGATGACCATAGCCCCGGAAGTATGTGATGAGGGGATTATCCGGATGCTGGTCGAAAATGATATTATTGTTTCGGCCGGGCACAGTAATGCTACATATTCCGAAGCTACAAGCGCTTTTGCACTGGGTATACCCACCGCTACGCATTTGTTTAATGCCATGTCGCCGTTTCAAAGCCGTGAACCGGGTTTGGTAGGTGCGATTTACGACAATGATGCGGTTAAAAGCAGTATCGTTTCGGATGGTGTGCATGTGGATTTTGCATCGGTGCGTATCAGTAAAAAGCTAATGGGTAACCGTTTATTTTTTATTACCGATGCTGTTGCCGAAACCACGAAAGGCGACTACCCGCATGTGTTTACAGGAGACAGGTATACTTTGCCCGATGGAACTCTTTCGGGTTCTGCCTTAACGATGATGCAATCTGTAAAAAATGGCGTAGCACATGCCGGTATACCGCTTGAGGAAGCATTGCGAATGGCCGCTATGTACCCTGCACAACTATTAAGAGCCGGCGCGCCGTTATTAGGTAAAATAGAAGCAGGTTATGCTGCCGATTTTGTGGTGTTCAACAATTCACTGGAGGTAAAGGAAGTCATCACTGTATGAAAGGATTGCTTACCGAACAACCCGCTGCACATACATGTTAGACGGGGTTTGCGCTCTCAAAAAGTATACACCGCTGCTTAGTGGTAATAAGCCGCCCATTTGATAGCTGTACCGGCCCGGTGTGCAGTCCAATTGTTTTGTCATTATTATTTTTCCCTGCATATCAATAATGCTGAATTGTATGGTTTGCCGTTTATCGCTGTAAAAGCTGATGTTTATTTTGTCGTTAAACGGGTTGGGTGACAGCAGCAGGTTGAACTGTGTATCGCTGCTGTTCTTTACCGGCAACAATTTGCTGTATGAAAATCTTCCGGTGTCGGAAACGATTTTAACACGGTAAAATCTTTGCCCGGACCGAAGCGGTTCATTATCGGTAAAATTAAATAGTGTGTTGGTGGAGCTGTTTGGATTTACTTTACCAATGGCTTTGAAAGGTCCATTTTCATTTTCGGCAGACTCTACTTCAAAATAATCAAGACCCGGTTCATCAAATTCCCAACTCAACACAACCTGGTTGTCGTTAACACGCGAGGTGAAATTATAGATGCCAACGGGGAGCACATATTGGGGAGTCCATTGGTCGGTGTTTAAGCCATATAACCGTTGGGGCACATTAATAAAAGATATCGGATTGAAATGCTCATTTGAAATCAGAACTCTTGTTGGTGTTGCGGCTACTATTCCTTCGATTTGCCCATTCGCAGACATCCCGCCTGAAAGAACAATATTTCTTTTATTTCCTGTTACCAACAAATTATCCAAATTCTCAAATCCACTAATCATTATTAAGCCGGTTGTGAAATTCGACGTTCTATAGCCCAAAAGAAAGACAATATTGTCATTAGCTTTGGTAGCACTTGTTATTAACAACCCACCTGTGTCATACGTTTCAATCTTAATTGCCACATGTGTTCCTGGCTGAGCGGAAACTGAATAGTGTGACATTACATTCCCTATCCAGTTTTTTGTAAACAGATGGAGTTTGCCATTGTCGTAAACTACAGCTTCGCAATCGAATGCGGTGTTATTTCCCCCCGTTGCCGTAAAATCAACCTGGTCTTCATAACTGAAATTAATAACAGCAATATCGGTAGCAGGTATCGTGCCTATGGCCCC
>DASUFG010000016.1:0-3328 GCA_036274715.1 Agriterribacter sp. | reverse complement strand
CCCGCTTATTATTCAGGTCCCGTGTTTTCCTGTTTGTCTTGTCATTGTCGATAATCATTACGCTCATATACCTGGTAGTATGGGCATTGGACTATTATTTGATACGTCCCGAGGATACTTCCAACGGCGCAATGCAGCATGTGCAACTATCCGTGATATCTTTTATCCAAATGGGTGCTGTTTCCAGTGTGGTGTTGGGATCTGTGGTTGGACTGGTGGTCTTTAAAAAATGGATTGCCGATGTGCAACGGATGAACGAATTACAGCAGGATAATTTAAAGACCGAACTGGCCCGGTTAAAAAGCCAGGTTAATCCTCATTTCTTATTCAATACACTGAATAATCTTTTTGTATTGACAAAAACAGATCCTGGTAAGGCCGGTCAGGTTTTACTGGGTTTGTCGGACCTGCTTCGTTACCAGTTGTATGACAGCGCAAAGGAAAAGATCTTGCTTTCTAAAGACATCGATTTTATTCATAACCTCCTTACCCTTGAAAAAATAAGAAAGAATGATTTTGAATTCATTATTGATAGAACCGGCGATATTGATGGTTTGATGCTCCCGCCCTTCCTGTTTATTCCCTTTGTGGAAAATGCCATTAAACATGGAGCCTCTGCTGCAGGTCGTTCTTACCTGAAGCTGAATTTTCGGATTACGGAAAATCATTTGTACTTTAATTCCCTAAACTCAAAACCGCCTGCAGCAAAGCATCCGACAGGAGGTATTGGATTGGCCAACATAAAAAGAAGGCTCGAGTTGTTATACCCCGGTAATCATACCCTGGAATTGCAGGATGGCGTCGATACCTACACTGTAAACCTTATTATTCCCATATGACCTGCATCATTGTTGATGACGAACCGTTAGCCCGCCAGGGAATGGAGCTGAATGTCGCCAGCGTGTCTACACTAACCGTATTGGGTTCATTCAGCAATGCACTGGCAGCCGGCGATTTTTTGCGCCAGGAAAATGTTGACCTGATGTTCCTCGACATTAACATGCCAGAGCTCAGTGGACTCGATTTTTTAAAGTCGCTCAGAAATGCACCCCTGGTGATTTTCACGACTGCTTATCCACAGTATGCGCTGGAAAGCTACGAACTGGATGCGATTGACTACCTGGTGAAACCAATACGCATTGAGCGATTTTTGAAAGCCGTAAATAAAGCAGAAAACCATTTGCGCCTCTTGCAGCATGAAGCAGGTCGTAGCCAGGTGGAAAAGATTGAGGACGAATTTGTGTTTATTAAAGCAGACCGGAGATATTTTAAAATTTACTTTAAAGACATCTTTTACATCGAGGGGTTGAAGGACTACGTGATTATTTATACAAAGGACAATAAGATCATCACGTCGATGAATGTTAAAACCATAGCAGCGCAATTACCCGGTACTATTTTTGCCCGCGTAAGTAAATCCTATATTGTGAACATTCTTCACATTAGCTCCTTCGACGCTGAATTGATTTCCGTTTACGGGCATGAAATTCCGCTTGGTCAAAGTTTTAAGGATGATTTTCTTAAGAAATATATAGATGGTAAGGTCGTGAAACGCAGGGAGTAGATATAGGCAATGGAAATGCCCAGGCAGGCACGGCGGGAGGTTTGCCGCAATTTTCAACCAGGAATCTCCTGCGGGTAATGGCATCTCTTTTTTCGGGTGATGTAGAAGGTACAGGCACTATCGCATCAAAACAAAACAATCTATTCAATTTTTATTTCCCATTTTAGTCTCCATTCAGGATACTCCTCATTCAGTAACTGTAGCGGCCATTTGCCATACCAGGCATAACCGATCCGTCGCTCATTCTCCACTTCTGCAATGGATTGGTGCCGCTGGCTGTCTCTGCCGGCAAAAAAAGGCTCGTTCGTATCTATATCGTAAAACCTGGCCCAAAGCACGCCTGCGCTATCGGGTACCAACACCTTATCCCTGCCGGTTCTTTCCTGCGGAGCGGCGATGCCAACAAATGCATAGCCGGTTATTTTTACTTTTTCAAACCACTCCACAGCAGCATTGACAGATTCAATAATAGCGGGAGAAGGGTTGTTGAGCCGCATTAAAAACCGCACAATACCGACCGACTCGCTTCCACTCAGGGAAATCAATTCATATTTCCGGGCCATTTCGGGCTGTAATGTTTTGGCATTGTATTGTGCACACCAGGCGGTTAATTTATCCCCTTGTTTTAATTGTGTTTTTAAAATACATTGCACGCCTTTGTCAATCGCATGGGTAGATCTTATCACATAAGCATCATCCATTACATCAAGTCCATTTTCTTTGTGCGCCACATCATACAAAACATTTAAAACATTAATCATGGCATTATCGTTGTAGGTGATTTGGCTGCGGTAACTGCTGAAATCGGGGAAGAATTGCGGCCATCCTCCATTTGCGTATTGCGCATTCAATAAATAGCCAACCCCCTTATTGGCAGCGCTTATATATTTTTCATTCTTTGTGCGCTTGTAGGTTATCGCCAGGTACCGTATTTCTCTTGTAGTAGCATGGTTATCGATAGTAGCATCTATGCTGGCTAAAAAACCGGAAGCCAACTCTTCTTTTTCGGCGGTGGTTAATTCTTGTTTATAATCCACAGCTTCTCCCCGGAAATGTTTTGGCCAGCCACCATTGCGGCGTTGGTATAAAAGCATGTTTTCCGCAACAGGGTCGGTGCCGTTTATATTTGTGCGCAACGCGGCTGTCGCATTGTCCACCTGGACATTTTTTCCCTCTTTCGCCGGGTTCCACGTATAATCAAAAGTCCATGCTGCAGAAATGTCGTTCACACTCATGCCGGCAGGAAAATGGTTGGCAAGCCATTCATAATTTCCACCGTCTCTTTTACAATTGTAATAATACACCCTCCTGCCCCATCGTATGGTATTGGGCGGATTGGCTTCGCGCTGGTAAATATCAGCATCAGCCATGTTTTTATCGAAGTTGCAATCAACCAGGTAAAACCGGGCATCCCGGTGATAGCGGCCTAATTTATATCCTTTATCACCAGTGAATGTACAGTTCACCAACACCGTTTTCGAATCCTCGTGCTTACTTCCATCGTGCCAGATGGCGGCTTCTTTACTATGACAGATAAATGTACATCCTTCGGCATAAGCCCATCCCCTCGGACAATAAAAATCAACCCCACCCTCCATGATACAGTCTTTAAAATAATACATCCCGTCCTCCGTATTCCATGGACTAACCGTATCGCCTCCATAAGCGCGGAAGATGCAGTTTTTTACCATCAGCCTGGTGGTTTCAAAAGAACGCAGCGCCATTTGGTGCGAATTGGGCTTAATTAGTTTTGACCCAGACTTA
>DASUFG010000015.1:0-5010 GCA_036274715.1 Agriterribacter sp. | reverse complement strand
TGTTTATTACACTTTTACCGTACTGGTCATTTCACCAGGAGTTTCTTTCTGTTTCTTAACATGTTGTTTCATCATCTTGTTCAATTCCCTTATTACTTCTTTTGCTGATCTTTCAAAATTATCTGTCCGGGCGCGGGCAAGAAGGTCATCGCCATAGACAGTCAGCTTTTTTTCGCAAACTTTATTTTCAGCCGGAATAATAGTTTCATCCTCTTTTAATATTTATTTCAGCTCTTGAAATCTCTTTATTGATATGTGAAAGTTCCAGCATTTTATTCCTGGTATTATTTATCAGCTTTTCTGAGACTTTATAATGAGGCGTATGAAATTCTATTGTCATAAAAATGTGTTTAAGCCAGTTACCAGCGGAGTAACGACAGCGAAAATAAAATGACTGTATATCAGCGTGAATGATCTTCATCAGTTGGGAAGATGATATTGGAATGCCAGATAACCATGTAGCCTGGTTTATTTCTTTTGCTTCAGTATGTAACTAACCAATTGCTGTAATGTCACAATCTTTCCATAATCTGCTTCCGGTGTTTCGATGCCGAAATGTTCATCCAGTGCAACAACAAACTGCAAGGCGTCAAAAGAGTCTATTTCCAGCGTTCGCCGTATGTCATCATCCGGTTCTAATTTCTCAGGTTCTGTGTCCGGAGCTATCTTTTTCAATAGCCGGAATATAATCTGTTTAATTTCTTCTTCTGTCATTGTCATTAATTATAACTGTCATAATCTTTTAGTTAGAACCGACGGGAAGTCAAATAATGGAAGATTTATTTTTCATTACTGTTTTATAATGATCCCGGCTCACCTAAATAATTTTTTACCGCCATCAAAAAACGGCTTCCGGTTGCGCCATCTGTTGCCCGGTGATCAGCGGATAATGTAATATTCATCACCGGACGAACATCCAGCATCCCTGTTTCCGCCCAGGGCTGTTCTGTAATGCTTCCAAAACCTGCCAACGCAACCTGTGGCGGATAGATCACGCCATATACCGTTTCTGCATTTCCTTCTCCGAGATTGGTAATCGTAAATGTTGTTTCACTCAGTTCGGAGCTTCGCAGCTTCATGGCTCTCGCTCTTGGAATAATATCATTCAATACAGCCATCAGTTCATCAACCGATTTCTTGTCAGCATTATGAATAGCCGGTATCATCAAGCCGCCGCCGCGCAGTGAAACGACAAAACCAATATTGATATCTGTTTTTTTCTGTAGCCCATTTTCCCAATAGCTATTCAGATCGGGTACCTCCGTCAATGCCCTGGCAACCGCTTTAATTAATAATACCACCGGCAGTAATCTTTGCCTGACCGGTCGCTCTTTGTTGGCTTCAGAAAGCCAAACCAGCGCTTTGCTCATATCCACTTTTGTCTCTAAGTAATAATGCGGTATTTCCCGGTTTGATTTGCTCATGGCTGCTGCTACTGCCATGCGGATATTTTCTGAATACGCTGTTTTCTTTTCTTCCGGGGGAGCAATCAATCCGGTTATGGCTTTCTCCACATCAACTTTGGTGATGGCTCCGCCTTCTCCTGTTCCCTTTATCGCAGTTAAATCAATCCCTTTTTCGGCCGCCATTTTTTTTGCCAGCGGAGACGCATTAATGCCGCGCGGAATTTCAGTGATCTTTATTTGTTCCCCCTCTTTTTTCTTTTCGGTTTTTATTTCAGGTATACTTTCCTCTTTCTTCTCCAATATCTCGTCATCGGATTTAATCAATGCCATTAACGTTCCTACCGGAACTTTTTCATTTTCCTTTACCAGCAATTTGCTGATGGTGCCTTCATCAAACACTTCAATATCGATCAATCCTTTTTGCGTATCCACTACAGCAATAATATCGCCGCGTTTCACATTGTGGCCTGGTTCTACAAGCCATTCCACCAATGTGCCTGCCTCCATGTCGGCGCCTAAACTGGGCATCCGGAATTCAATCATGCTGCAGCATTTTTGTTACCTTATTTATTATATCGTCTTTTTGCGGTATGGATGCATCCTCCAAATGTTTTGGATAGGGAATAGGTATTTCCACGCCACCCAGTCGCTGCACAGGTGCATCCAGTTCATAAAAAACGTTTTCCATGATCCTGGCGCTGACTTCCGATGAGATGTTGACAGCACCCCATGCTTCTTCCACCAGCAATACCCTGTGCGTTTTTCTAACAGAATTAAAAATCGTTTCATCATCTAAAGGACGCAATATTCTTAAATCAATTACTTCTGCATTTACACCTGTTGCCATTAATTCTTTCGCTGCATCCAATGCTTTATATACTCCCGCTCCATAAGTGATAATAGAAATATCTTTTCCTTCACGTCTTACCCTGGCTTTTGAAATATCTACCGCGCCTGCATTGGCAGGGATTTCTGCTTCGGTGTTTAGCATGAAAGTATATTCAAAAATGATAACAGGGTCAGGGCTCTGTAAGGCGGTCAGCAACATTCCTCTTGCATCCTCATGCGTACCGGCAGATAAAACTTTCAATCCGGGGATATGTGCGAATAATGGTTCCCAGCTATGTGAATGTTGAGCGGCCAACTGCCTTCCGATGCCACAACTGATCCGAATTACCACCGGCACGTTCATTTGGCCGCCTGACATGTGCAATAACGTAGCTGCATTATTCACAATCTGGTCCATTGCAAGCAAACTGAAATTCACCGTCATTACTTCCACAATAGGGCGCATGCCATTTAAAGCTGCACCGATACCCGCACCGACAAATCCTGATTCTGACAGGGGTACATCCATGATTCGTTCCGGTCCAAATTCCTGCAGCAAACCTTTACTGACCGCAAAAGCACCGCCATAACGCCCCACATCTTCACCCAGTAGAAAACTCTTCTCCTCTTTCAGCAATGCATCGCGGATACCCTGCTTCAATGCCTCGCGGTAAGTGAGCTTTATGGTATTGTTCGTGCTCATCATTTTTCATTTATCAAAGCTTCTCCTTTTCACGATAAAGGTATTTAGCTAAATCTTCCACCGGCTCCCATGTTCCCGCTTCTGCAAAATCAACGGCCTGCTGCACTTCTTTTTCCACTTGTGTGTTCATTGCATCCATATCGGTTTTCGAAATAATATTTTCATTCATCAATAGCTCCTGCAGTTTGGGAATAGGATCACGTTTTTTCCATTCTTCAACTTCTGTCTTTTCGCGGTACAGTTCTGCATCAAACATACTGTGCGCCCGAAAGCGGTAGGTATTGCACACCAGGAAGAAAGGTTTGCCTGTTTGTTTTATTTTTTGAATCGCTTCTTTTGCGGCTTTTTCCACCGCCAGTACATCCATGCCATCAACAGCCGCAACATCTATTCCATACCCCGGCGCTTTTTTTTCCAGTTCTACCACTGAATGCGAAAAGCGGATGGCTGTACCCATCGCATATAAATTATTTTCACATACAAATAAAACAGGTACGCTCCATAATGTGGCAAGGTTCATTGCTTCATGAAACTCACCTTCGGCAGCAGCCCCTTCGCCAAAAAAACAACAGGTAATTTCATCCTTCTTTTGTTTTTTAGCAGCCAGCGCCATGCCCACCGCAACCGGTAAATGCCCGGCAACAATGGCATTGCCGCCAAAAAATTTTGTCTTCGCATCAAACAAATGCATGGAACCGCCCCTTCCCCTGCTGCAGCCTTCCTGCTTGCCATACATCTCCGCCATAATAGCGCCGGGGCTAACACCACGCACCAATGCATGACCATGTTCCCGGTAGGTACATAATATATTATCCTTCATCGAAAGCGAGTTCATCACACCCACAGCCACGGCTTCTTCACCCACGTACAAATGCAGGAAGCCGCGGATCTTTTCTTTGGTATAGAGTTCAGCGCTCTTTTGTTCAAACCGGCGGATCAGCATCATTTGATACAAAAGTTTCATTCCATAAGTTTTGTCAGGCAGTAAGGTTGTTTGTATGGGTTTTATTGCTTCCATAATCCGTTGTTACGATTGTTCTAAAGTGGATAAATCTCCTTCAGGCAATCCCAGTTCTCTTGCTTTTAACAACCGTCTTAATATTTTCCCACTTTTGGTTTTTGGCAATCCATCTATAAAAGCGATTTCTTTTGGTGCTACGGCCGCGCCGAGTTTTTTTCTTCCAAATCCAATAATATCCATCTGCATTTTTTCATCGGCGGTAAAACCCGTTTTCAATACTACAAATGCCTTCACCAATTCACCGATCATAGCGTCGGGTTTCCCTATCACTGCAGCTTCTGCAACAGCGGGGTGTTCCATTAATGCACTTTCCACTTCAAATGGGCCGACCATGTGACCGGATGTTTTGATAATATCATCTGCCCTGCCAACAAACCAATAGTAACCATCTGCGTCTTTTTTTGCCAAATCGCCTGTGAGATACCAGTTGTCGCGAAAACTTTTTTTATAACGTTCCTCTTCATGCAGGTAGGAACGAAACATAGAGGGCCATCCTCGTTTCAATACGAGGTGGCCTTGCTGACCCGGCTCCATGATTATTTTTAAGTTATCATCGGTTACTTCTGCAATTGCCGCTTCTATGCCGGGCAAAGGTCTTCCCATGCTACCCGGTTTCACTTTCATTGAACGATAATTGGCAATCATAATGCCGCCTGTTTCCGTTTGCCACCAATTATCGAGTATCGGCATACCAAAAGTTTTTTCTCCCCACAACACGGCTTCGGCATGTAGTGGTTCGCCTACACTGCAAATCAACCGCAAATGCGTAAGATCATATTTTTCTTTTGGTTTAATATCCATTCTCATAAGCCTTCGTATAGCTGTTGGGGCCGTGTACCAGACATTGACCTTTTGCTCTTCAAGAATAGAATACCATCTTACGGCATCAAAGTCTTCCTCGTCCACGATATTGGTTACGCCATTTACCAATGGAGCTATAATTCCGTAAGAAGTTCCGGTAACCCACCCAGGGTCGGCTGTGCACCAGAAAACATCCCGCTCTTGAAAATCCAAAACATATTTACCGGTAATGTAATGCATCAGCACAGCGC
>DASUFG010000014.1:0-6952 GCA_036274715.1 Agriterribacter sp. | reverse complement strand
ATTTTTTGCGTAGCCGTAGCGGTAAAAGCGCCAGGATTAAAGAAAAAAGAGCAGGAATGTAAACGGATTCTTATAAATTTAACAAGAAGCGGGAACTAGTCGGTTCCCGTTTCTTGTTAAATAGGGGTTAACCCTATATGGAATATTATAAATTGGTTGTTCAACCAATTAAAATTGTAACTTTGCCAGCTCAACATTAAATATTTATACGATGCTTTTATTGAACTACAATTCCTTATTGATATCAATGCCCGGTGGTACTGAATGGATACTGATTATCCTTGCTGTGTTAATTCTTTTTGGTGGACGCAAAATACCTGAATTCATGCGTGGTTTGGGACGTGGTATCCGCGAATTTAACGATGCTAAAAGCAATGTTAAGAAAGAAATAGAAGAGGGTATGAATGAAAAAGAGGCTACTCCAGCCCCTTCCAAAACTCAGCAAGAGGCTTAATATTTTCTATACCAGAAGTGATACCTTTTTTGCCGGCAGATAATAGAGATTTTTTCTTTATTATGCCGGCATTTTTTGTGTATTAGAACCTTAACTTACCTATGTTAATTGCCTCTCCCAGTTGTAATACGTTTATGACTTTTTCCCTCACAGTTCAATAGATTATTGCCTCCTACAATTACAATTTCTATCTATTCAATAATGAAATATTCAATTGATAAGGAGTAAACATCAATTTCGTTGCCCAACAATTTCAGCACAGTGAGCTAAAAAGCCTGCTCCTTTAGCAATGATCAATTTCCCTCATTTCATGACAGCCGTCCAAGGGAATAATTGAACCACATTAATATAGACGAACTGCCAAAATATGGGGTTAAAATCCATTGCTCTTAGAACTCGGGGATTCAAGCGAAAACAGGGGGCCAATCCGCCTGTAAAGCGTTCGGTTTACGTTTATAATGGAAATGATTTTTATGAAAACTATCCTTACCCTTGTTGTGACCCTGGTTTCCTTTACCGCCATAAAAGCGCAAAACAACAGTTACCATTTTATGTCGAACCAGCAACAGGCAGTAAAATACGACTCTGTGAATAAAGTGTATTTTGTTGCCCAGGAAATAAACAATACATCGAAGATCAGCATCGAGAACAATATTATTTCTTTTGTTATGGCGGATCACAAAAGCTATGGTGTATTTGTTAACAATATCAACCTGGATTCATTAAGTAATAAAGCCAGTTTTAATTTGTACGGAAGAGATACCCGCAGTGGTAAAAATGTAAAACTTGGATTTTGGTTTATTGACAACGTGTTGGAAGAAATAACATATGCTAATGAAGCCATTGATAACGTGATTGCTTATAAGGATATTTCTGATATGTCGGCCAGTACTTTAGATCAAAAAGCAGTTGTGTCAATAATACAGGCTACTAAATAAAAGCTATGATAAGTCCGGGATTCTTGTACTTTGGCCTCCCTAATTTAACCGGTAAATTAACACAAAAGATCATCGGCTATCCACATGTCTGGCAAACTGCATTTCATGCAACCGGGCGTAAAAGCCTTCGAGTTCGAGTAGTTCTGCATGCGTGCCCATTTCCTTGATCTCTCCCTTATCCAGTACCATTATTTTATCTGCTTTTCGAATAGTGGAGAGCCTGTGTGCAATAATAATGGAAGTTCTGCCTTCAATTAATGTGTCAATAGCGTGCTGTATCAACTGCTCACTTTCCGTATCTACCGAAGAAGTGGCTTCATCAAGAATAAGAATAGACGGGTTGTACAATAACGCACGGATAAACGACAAAAGCTGGCGTTGCCCTAACGACAAAGTGCTGCCCCTTTCCATCACATTGTAATCGTAACCTCCGGGTAATCGCATAATAAAATCGTGCATGCCGATTAATGTCGCTGCATGTATCACCTCCTCCTTGCTGATCGCCTCATTTCTAAGCGTTACATTATCGTATATAGATCCCGAAAACAGGAAAACATCCTGCAACACTACGCCAATTTTACTACGAAGCGTGCTCAGGTTATACTGATCAATACTTACGTCATCAATCTTTATGGCTCCTTTCTGTATATTGTAGAGCCTGTTAATAAGGCTGATCACAGATGTTTTACCACTTCCTGTATGACCCACAATAGCAAGGGTTTCGCCTGGTTGAATCTGGAATGTGATATCTTTCAACACAAAGTTGTCGTTATTGTAAGCAAAGCTCACCTTATCAAATTCCACCTTCCCATTTACAACGGTTGGCATATAATTACCATCCCGAACTGTAAAATCCTGGTTATCCAGCACTTTAAACACCCTTTCGCTGGCTACCATTCCCATCTGTAATACATTAAACTTATCGGCAATCATCCGTAGCGGGCGAAACAACAGGTTCAGGTACAGCATAAAAGCAATCATTACGCCCAATGTAGCCTCTCCCTGTATAGCATCCTGTGCACTCCACCAAATCATTAAGCCCATGGAAACTGCTAATATAATTTCCACAAAAGGGAAGAAAACAGAGTAGGCGAAAATGGCCCTGATATTGGCGTTACGGTGATCTTTGTTGATTTTTTTGAACTTGGCAAACTCCCGGTCTTCCGCTGCAAAAGCCTGCACGATCGACATGCCCGTGATGTGCTCCTGTACAAAAGCGTTCAGTTGCGCTACAGCATTCCTTACCTTTTGAAAAGAAACATTTACGCTTTCCTTAAACCACCAGGTAACGATCAGTAAAATGGGTAGTACAGACATACAAATGAGCGTAAGCTTCCAATCCGTAAAAAACATCACTCCCAGGATGGCAATAATGGACAGAAGATCGGCGATAATAGAGATTAGTCCTTCCGAAAAAATATCATTAATGGCTTCAATATCATTTATAGTACGGGTAGTTAGCGTGCCAATGGGCGTTTTGTCGAATTGACTAAGGTTAAGATGAATTACCTTTTTGTATACGGTAACGCGCAAATCTTTTACTACGGTTTGACCAAGCCAGGAGGTAAGAAAAGAAAACGAAAACCGCAGCGCTGTTTCTGCCAACAACAAACCAATTTGTATTACCGTAATAAGAATGACCGTATTCACCAATCCGCCCCTGATATACCTGTCTACGGTCAACTGAATAAGCCAGGGCCGCCAAGGAGACACTAAGGCAAGCACAATAGCCAGGAAAATAGAGGTGAAGAACTGCCTTTTGTATGGTGCGGCATATCCAAATACCCGTTTGAGTAAACTGAAGTCAAAAATTTTCTTTGCCGAAGATTGTACTAACATAATTCGGGTGCAAACCTACGCAAAATTAACGGGTGCATACTTCCTTTTGCATTATAAACAACTTTATCGAAAGTATTACTGTTTGCTATTTACGGCATTAACGTATTCCGGGGAAATGTGAAAACCATAACAATGTGCATTGTTTCAAAAGTCGTCACCTGGGCTTAGCGTTAATCTTGCTTAGAATAATCCGGGATAATTTTACCGGGTAAAAATATGATCAGCCTTGTACATATTACCAACATCAGTAAATTTAACGATACCGCTGCCGCCGAGATTGGTAAGCTTTTTACGCCTTTCTTCAGTTAGGCGTGGATTGCTTTCTTCGGTCAGTATTTGTTTTGTTGGTGATAAAGAAAAGTTGTTAGGTAAGGATAAAAATGTTGGCGCACTTTCAATAAAGATCGATCATTGATGCCATATTAATTTTCGACACCCTTCCTATTCAGTGCGTAACTAAAATCACGGTTGCCCACCATCAGGTTCATATTATTGTCGAGAAAAAACAATACATTCTCGTCTCCCTTTTGTAAAAAAAGCGATGGCGCTGCTTTGTCCGAATCTAAACGATATACAGTAGCGGCGGGGTCATTTTTCGTTCCTGTGAGTATCGTCCATTTGCCTTTTCCGATTCTATCCTTTCTGTACACGAATCCTTCTAAAGTGTAACTTCCACCTTTTCCCGCCCCACCTTCATATAAAGTGAGCCGCCACTTTATTTTTATACATGCTGTTGTTACCGTTTCATTAAGATGGCCGGCTAACTCCGCACACGGTGTTCTTCCATCAAATACACCATATAGTTTCCTATTTAAGGTATCTCCTGATTCCTGCGAAAAGCCCATGGCTGAATGAAGAACCGCAATGCCAAAAGCAATCATTAAAAAATGAGTTTTCTTCTTTACCATAAAAAATAAATTAATTTGATAGCCAGTAATACTTTCTTTATACCATCACTTGTTATTCACCCTATTCAGTAAATAGCTGAATCCTCCATTGCCTACCAGCAAATCATTATTCTGCCCCAGGAAATAAAGCAGGTTATCATCGAGCTTTAATAACATGATCGACGATTGCAACGCATCAGTTTCCAATGTCATTATTGGTTTGTTATTCTTCCAGCTTTTGCTTTGAACATTACATTTTCCGGAAATTTCTAACTGGGTTCCCCCATTCCAGAATCCATTGGTATTGGGTTGGGATTCACCATACAAAGCGGTTAGCTTAAATGTTCCTGAACCAGAATTATCCGCAGACAAATAAAGATTCCATTTAATAAAATCAATTTTTACATCAGCAGGTAGTTTTAAGGTTGACCTAATAAATGTTCCGGCAGGAGTGCTCCCCGTATAAATAATCCACGGCGATGGAACGGCGAGACCAAGTGGCTTCGCCGAAAAAGGTATTACTGCCGAAGAACAAACAAAACAGCACGCCAACAGCGCGGAGAAACAAAGTTTACTTGAAGACATCTGAGATTAGTTAAATGGTTACCCAATCAAAATAAAGGATTAACAGGCTACCATGCAAGATTAGTAGAGCAAAAGCAAGAAAAATAGAACAATGAACAAAGCTATTGAACGATGCGACTAATAATGTTTAATTTAATGGTGGTTATCTGCTTTTTTTGCCGTTTGTCTATTATTTTTCTTTGACCTATTCATTTTATCTTACTTGCTACAATGATCGACGCAATGCACAAAACCATCCGGCTGCCTTTATCGGGGCGAAACATATCGGTGAAATACGCGCTGGTGCATGCCGCCTACTGGTTGATGATCACCGCCTTTTTTATCTATGAAAAAAAGTACATGATCGTTAAATCCGGGCTTCCTTCATTCGTGGCCTGTATTTCCGTACGAATAGCATTGCTCATTATTGTTGCCTATGTAAACCTCCATTTTCTCCTTCCGAAATACCTTATCAAAGGCAGGTACCTGAAATACTTCGTGTTGGTATTCCTATCCATTGCAGGGTATATGCTCATGCAAAGCCTTTTTGACATTTTTCTGTACGGCTACATCCTGGGTCCCATGCGGCAAAGTTACCTATGGCAAACCGTGTCCTACAATTTCCTGAGCACTATATGGTATATTGGCATAATGGTGGCACTAAAACTTAGCATTGACTGGTATGAACAAAAGCGTTTATTACAAAAAACGGCAGTAGAGAAACTACAGGCGGAGGTCAATTATTTACGTTCACAGGTTAACCCACATTTTTTGTTTAACATTCTCAATAACCTGTATTCCCTCACGTTAAAAAAATCTGAAAAGGCGCCCGACGTAGTTCTGAAACTATCGGAGATGATGGAGTACATGCTTTACGATAGTGATGATAAATATGTATTGCTCGAGAAAGAAATCCAATATCTCGAAAATTATTTTGAATTAGAAAAATTGAGATATGGCGATCATACAGATATACAATTGAAGAAATCAGGAGACATCTCCACACTATCTATCGCACCGCTTTTGTTGTTGCCGTTGGTAGAAAATGCATTTAAACATGGGGTAAGCCGATCGGCCAGTAAAGCCTGGCTGCATTGTAACATACAGGTAGCCGCCCCAGACCTGCATGTAACAGTTGAAAACAGCAAGCAGGCTGCCGATAGCAGCAATAGTAACAAAGGTGGCATCGGACTTACCAATTTAAAGCAACGGCTGGAATTACTTTACCCTGGGAACCACAGCCTCGAAATACAGGATAATCCTGGCAGTTTTCATGTCTCACTGCACATTCATTTATGATCATGATGAATTGTATAATTGTAGATGACGAACCCCTCGCTTGTGATGTACTGCAGAATCATTTGCGTAAAGTTGATTATGTTCATTTGTCAAACACATTTTATAATGCCCCCAACGCTTTAACTTTTCTGCAGAATAATAACGTAGATCTCCTCTTTCTCGACATTCAAATGCCCGAAATGACCGGTATAGAACTTTTAAAAACACTGCAGCAACCGCCGCTTACCATTTTTACCACAGCATACCGCGATTATGCCTTTGAAGGATATGAACTAGGGGTAATTGATTTTTTACTCAAGCCTGTTTCTTTTGCAAGATTTGTGCAATCCATCGAAAAAGTAAAGGATTTTCTTGCCCTGAAAGAGCAAAATACGTTGCTGGAAAAAGAAAATGATGTACTGGGATCTGTTTTCGTAAAAAGCGGTGTACAAAAGATCAAATTGAACTTTGATGAGGTTACGCACATACAAGGACTTAAAGACTATGCGATCATTTACCATCTCGGCGGAAAGGTTGTTATCAAGGGTTCTATAAAATCCATGCATGATATTTTTCCCGAAAAGCATTTTATGCGTGTACACAAATCTTTCATAGTGGCTAAAAATAAAATATTTCGAATTGAGAAAAACAAGATCATACTGAAAAACTTCCACATCCCCGTGGGAAGAAATTACAAAGAAGAGTTGGAAAAGTTTACCAGTGGAAAAAACTGAGAAGCACGCCTATGGAAACTGCTTAAACACTGTTAAACGTAATAGTAGTTCAATAAAAACCAAAGCAATCGCTATTAAAGCCAACGGATGAAAACGCTCGGTATATTGACGGGTAGTGGTGATGTTAATTTTGGTTTTTTCGAGTTGATCTATTTCGCTATAGATTTCGGTAAGCGCCCGGTCTCCTTTTGCGCGAAAATATTTACCACCTGTTTCAGCAGCAATTTCCTGCAACAGGTTCTCATCGATGTTTACTTT
>DASUFG010000013.1:0-8770 GCA_036274715.1 Agriterribacter sp. | reverse complement strand
ATTAAACTTTAATTAGATGGAATCACTTCGGTTTAATGCTATTAATCATTTATCTGGACTGGGAAAAGAAATCCTGGTGGAAGGCTCTGGTAAAATCACCACTATTTTTGGGGAGAATGTATTTACCATGAAAACAGCGCGTGAATATTTAAGCGATGAAGCGTACAAAAGTTTGGTGGCTTCTATTAAATCCGGCAAAAAAATAGACCGTACCATGGGTAACCATATTGGTGCGGGGTTAAGACATTGGGCCGAAGCTAAAAGGGTGACTCACTTTACCCACTGGTTTCAACCTTTAACAGGTACAACAGCCGAAAAGCACGATTCTTTCTTCACCTTAAAAGGAGATGGCACCCCTATTGAAGAATTTGACGGGGCTGCGCTCATTCAGCAGGAACCTGATGCGTCTTCTTTCCCTTCCGGTGGTCTTCGCGCTACTTTTGAAGCAAGGGGTTACACAGCATGGGATCCTACTTCTCCTATCTTTATCATGAATATTGGCGATGCCAATACACTCTGTATTCCTACTATATTTGTTTCGTACACAGGCGAGTCGTTAGACACTAAAACCCCGTTGCTGCGTTCGCTCGAGGCTTTAAATAAAGCTGCAGTAGATGTATGTAATTATTTTGATAAAAATGTTACCAAAGTAACCGCCACGTTGGGCTGGGAACAGGAATATTTTGTGGTAGATGCCGGATTGGCAAATGCCCGCCCCGACCTCGTAATGACCGGTCGTACAGTATTCGGACACCCCCCGGCAAAAGGGCAGCAGTTGGAAGATCACTACTTCGGTTCCATTCCGGAGAGGATTTACGCCTTTATGAGGGATTATGAAGAAGAGGCTTACCGTTTGGGTATTCCTTTAAGAACCCGTCATAACGAAGTGGCTCCTGCGCAGTTTGAGTGTGCTCCCATTTTTGAAGAGGCCAACCTGGCGGTGGATCATAATATCCTCCTGATGGATGTAATGACGCGTATCGCAAGACGGCATAACCTGGTTGCCTTGTTGCACGAAAAACCTTTTGCAGGAATTAATGGTAGCGGTAAGCATAATAACTGGAGCATGTCTACGGATACAGGTGTTAACCTCCTGGCACCGGGTAAAACGCCCAAGACAAACTTGATGTTCCTTACCTTTTTTGTGAATGTAATAAAAGCGGTGGACGACTACGCTGAACTGCTCCGCGCTTCTATTGCTTCTGCTGGTAACGATCACAGGCTGGGTGCCAATGAGGCTCCACCCGCTATCATCTCGGTATTTATTGGTAAGTATTTGAATGAAGTGTTAACCGAAATTAAAACCAGGGTAGGCGATAACTTCACCGAACAGGATGAAATATTGCTGAAATTAGATATTCATAAAAATATTCCCGAATTATTACTGGATAATACAGACCGTAACCGTACCTCTCCGTTTGCTTTTACCGGTAATAAATTCGAATTCCGTGCCGTAGGATCTGCTGCTAACTGTGGTATTCCAATGACCACGCTGAACGCGATTATGGCCAACACGCTAACCGAGTTTAAAGAAGAAGTAGATGCGCTGATCGAAAAAGGTGAGAAAAAGGAAATCGCTATCATGCACGTTATCCGCGAATACATTGCCAGTTGCGAAAAGGTTTTGTTTGAAGGTGATGGCTATAGCGACGAATGGCACCATGAAGCCGAAAGACGTGGTTTACCCAATGTAAGAACCACACCGCTGGCTTTGGATGCTATGGTAACCGACAAATCCAAAAAACTATTTGATGACCTCGGTATTTACAACCACTCCGAACTGGAAGCAAGGCATGAAATAGAACTGGAAAAATATATTAAAAAGGTACAGATCGAGGCCCGCATTATGGGTGAAATTTGCACCAGCCACATTTTACCCAGCGCTGTAAAATACCAGAATATCCTGATCAATAACATTAAAGGGCTTAAAGACCTGGGCTTGCCCGAATCAGCCTACTCCAACCAGCTACAGATCCTTGAAAAGATATCTGAGCATATCAGTAAGGTTGCTGACGGCGTTGAAAAAATGATCCAGGCCAGGAAAGTGGTGAACAAAATTAACGACACCCGTACCAAAGCCATCGCTTACCAAAGCCAGATCAAGGATACATTCTTCGATCCTATCCGTTATCATGTTGACAAGCTGGAATTATTGGTAGACGACCAGTATTGGTTGCTGCCTAAATACCGCGAATTGTTATTCCTGAGATAGTCAATAACACACGTAAAGTATATAAAGCCCCTGGATTCATCAGGGGCTTTTGCATTTTTGCTCATTGCCTTTTGGGAGAAACAAAATGGAGAAAGCAGCTCACTAAAAGCTGCCCTGTATGTTGTTCACAATATTTTGTAAGGTTTGCAAAGTTATCCGGTAATCCTCTTCGGTAAGACCGGACATTGCCGTATGCCTGAAATTTTTTTGCACTTCAAGGCAGGTAAGAAATTGTTCTTTTCCTTTGTTGGTTAATGTAAATTGCTGACCGGTTTGTTCTATTAATTCCATTGATAATAATTGCGTTAAAAAAACCTCTACAGCCGTCGTATCTGCAAATGGTTGCAGGAGGCGGCTTAAATCTGTTTCCTGAATACTGCCATGCTCTTGTATAGCGTTCAATATTTGCCAGGAGGTTCTTGTCATTCCAAATGAAGATTGGATCTCATCGATTCTTTTCGTCAATAATTCGTCAGCCAATTTTATCCAATATCCAATCGGTAACTTTTTAGCCGGCTCCATTTGCTAATATTTTTTCGGGGTAATTATGATCGGGTGGTAGAAGAAAAAGTCCAATTCTTTTGACTTTTCACCTCTCGTCTTTCTCACCCCCAGTTTCCCCTATATGTTCTTTTCACAAACTGGTTGGCAGGTTCAAAATTGGTGATGCGCATGGCTTCGCCATCCCAAAGCAACTGCTTCCTTCCATTGAATTTTTTATTGCCTTTGGCATCGGTCTCAAAATGGTTGTAGCTGTGCACTGCCAGGTTGCCCATTAATACGGTTTCTGTTAACGGTCCCGATTTATCGAACGATGAACTGGTATATGCACCATATCCCTGTTTACAGGCCTTCACCCATTGTTGTTGGTGCCCTTCGGAACCGCCTTCCACAAAATCAAATTTTGATTTGGGTAATTCTGTTTCCTTCATTTTTCGTGTAGGCAGCAGTGTAGGGTTACGCCCAAACAGTCCGGCCATTATTTTTCCCTTTGTTCCTTCAAAAATAATCCCGCCATCATATTCTCCCATTTCCTCGTCGGGTAGCAATTCCTCAGGCCGTTTGGGCCGGATGCCGCCGTCGTACCATATCATTTCCACCGCGGGCATGCCCGCGCGTGCGGGGAATTGTATATGCGTTTTTGCCGAAGGCGGATAGCTGTCCGTATAAATGGCCTCCTGGAAAAAGCCGGTGTATACTGATCCTACGCTGGTTTCTACCGCCGTTGGGTACCCTAATTGTAATGCCCTGTAGGGTACATCAATAAAATGGCAGCCCATATCGCCCAGCGAACCCGTTCCAAAATCAACCCAACCCCGCCATATCGCAGGCAGGTAAGCAGGGTTGTAGTCTCGCTGTGGCGCAGTGCCCAGCCACAAATCCCAGTCAACTTCTTTGGGAATAGCAAATTTTCCGGTTGGGGCAGGAACACCTTGTGGCCAGGTAGGCCGGTTGGTCCATACATGCACGGTGTGCACATCGCCAATTACTCCGGACTGTACCCAGGTTTCCACATGGCGGGTATCGTCGCCGCTGCTGCCCTGGTTGCCCATTTGTGTAACCACTTTATATTTTGCTGCCGCTTGTGTAAGCATCCGGGCTTCATAAATATCATGGGTAAGCGGTTTTTCGCAGTATACATGTTTGCCCAATTGCATCACCGCCATGGCCTGTACAAAATGCATATGATCGGGTGTGGTAACCATCACGGCATCAATATTTTTCTGTTCCTTGTCCAGCATCTGCCTGAAATCTTTATAGTACGGTGCTTTGGGCCAATTTTTACGGGCGTTTATCGACTGGCGGTCATCCACATCGCAGAGCGCTACGATATTATCCGATCCCTTGTTATAGGCATAAGGCAGGTTCACTTCAGCCTTTCCACCGGTGCCTATACCGGCAATGTTCAGTTTATCGCTCGGCGCAACATGACCACGGCCCAATACAAAGCGGGGCACAATAAAAAAACTACCAGTGGCAAGGGCGCCATTTTTGATGAATTTTCTGCGCGATTTATTTTCAGTAAGCATGGCAATTTGTTTGTGTTAAGGTAGGAAGAAGTTTTTAGGATTTGTGGTTTGTAGTTTATGGTTTTTGGTCCACTGAAGTGAAGGGACAAGCAGCACGAATTTTGTATTGTCATGCTTGACGCAGGAAGGATCTATATTGGTTTTCAGTTTTGCGTCTAACCCTGTCGTAACTGCCGCCCGAAATTGACGCTATACCCCTATTCGATTCTATGCGGTTCTCTCTAAATTGCATTGTCATTAAACGTCATCGGTTGCTTTGAAAATTAACTTCAAAATGTAGCATGAAAAAGACAAAAATCGCTTACTGGATTATCACCGGCATTTTTACCGCGTTTATGTTGTTTTCGGCTGTGCCGGATCTATTGCTTTCTCCCGATGCGGTAACCATGATTACTGGTTTGGGTTACCCGAAATACTTTGTTGCTTTTATAGGGGCGGCAAAAGTGTTGGGCGTTATCGCCGTATTAGTTCCCGGGTTTAACCGGCTTAAAGAATGGGCCTATGCCGGGTTGTTTTTCGATTTGTTCGGCGCGGCTTATTCTGCCATTGCAATGGAAGGCTTCCACCTGCCGATTGCCTTCTTTATCCTACCTGTCGGCTTTTTATTTCTTTCTTATTTTCTTTGGCACAAACTGGAACGGGAGAAAATAAAAACGATCCGCTGATCTTCCTTTCTTAACCCGGCTCAACACGGCCATATTTTAGTCGGTGGCAGCGTTTTTCGAAACGAGTCCAAAAGCCATTCCACAGCCGGGCGGCTGCCGGATAGAAGCGGCACCGGAGCGTAGCGGAGTATAGCGGATAGCCGGAACCTAAGCCGACTATCGCGCCACAACTCACAGCCCCCGGTTTTCTTCGGCTTAAATCTTTGGCAATAATCATTGAGCCTGGTACCCAAAAACAAACCTTGCGATCAAAATGGGAAATAAAATCCCCATCTCCACCATTTCGTACGCTTTAGCATTTGCGGCATCATTATTTAAAGTATTTGAGTACTTACTTTTGCTGTACATGAACTCAAAACCCCGGATATATGTGCTATCGAAAAAGCTTGACAGGTTTTTCGACATCGTATACGACTATGTTGTTTTTATCGGTCGGTTCTTCAGCGAATTGCGGCCGCCCTTTGAATGGAAAGAAATTGTCCGCCAGTGCTATATGGTGGGCTACAAATCGCTTCCCCTGATATCGGTTACCAGTTTTGTGATAGGTATTGTATTTACCAAGCAGTCGCGCCCATCTTTAGCGGAATTTGGCGCCGAATCCTGGCTACCGTCGCTGGTAGCCATTGCTATTTTCAGGGCGCTGGCGCCTTTGGTAACTGCTTTAATCGCTGCCGGAAAAGTGGGTTCTAATATTGGTGCAGAACTGGGTTCGATGCGGGTAACGGAACAAATTGACGCCATGGAAGTGTCGGCAACCAACCCCTTTAAATTTTTGGTAGTAAGCCGTGTGTTAGCCACCTCGCTGATGTTGCCCATACTGATGTTCTATATGGCGTTTATCAGTATGATTGGGGCTTACCTGAATATACTGGTGAATGAAGACACGAGTTTTCTTGGCTTTTTTAATGCGGCGCTTGAAAAAATAAGTTTTTTGGATTTGTTTTCATCGCTGATCAAAACTATCGTATTTGGTTTTAGCATCGGCATTGTTGGCTCCTACCAGGGATATAATGCCACCCAGGGAACGCTGGGCGTGGGAAGAGCAGCCAATGCGGCCGTTGTAACCGCTATGTTTGTTGTTTTTATTGAGGAAATTGTAGCCGTTCAAATCACCAACTGGTTCAGATAATACGTGTATGCACAAAAAAGAAAAATATATTGCACGCGATGAAGTGGTTATTGCCATCCGTAATTTGCAAATATCGTTTGGCAGTAACCATGTATTGCGGGGTGTTGACCTGGATTTGTACCAGGGAGAAAATGTGGTAGTGCTGGGTCGTTCCGGCACAGGAAAATCCGTACTCATTAAAATTATTGCTGGTTTGCTGAAGCCGGATAAGGGAACAGTGATGGTGTTGAACGAAAATGTGGCGGAATTAGATCATAAAGAATTACGGAAGCTACGATTGAAGATTGGCTTTTCATTTCAGAGCAGTGCCCTGTACGATAGCATGACGGTGCAGGAAAACCTGGCGTTCCCCTTGTTGCGCAATTCAAAAAACCTGGAAAAGACAGCTGTTGACAAGGCCGTACAGGATGTGCTGGAGGGCGTGGGTCTGCCGCAGACTATTAACCAGTTTCCTTCGGAGCTATCCGGAGGGCAACGCAAACGCATAGGTATTGCCCGAACCCTGATTATGCGGCCCAGTATTATGTTGTATGATGAACCCACGGCTGGTCTCGACCCGGCAACGAGCGTAGAAATCAATAACCTGATTAATGACGTGCAGGACCGATACAATACCTCATCCATCATTATTACCCACGACCTTACCTGCGCCAAGGCCACCGGCGACAGGATAGCCGTATTGCTGGATGGGCAGTTTGCCAGTGTGGGCAGTTTTGAAGAAGTGTTTGCCACAAAAAATGAAAATATAAACAGTTTTTACGAATATAATTTTATTGACTGATGGAAGCAACAAAATATAAAAGATCGGTAATGGTAGGCTTATTTGTCGCCATAGGGATTGTTATATTTTTGGTAGGCGTATTTACGCTGGGTGGCCAGCAGAAGGCGTTTGTAAAAACCGTGTCGGTAGCCGCCGTTTTCGATGATGTAAGTGGTTTGCAGGAAGGTAATAATGTGTGGTTTTCGGGGGTAAAAATAGGCACTGTAAAAAAGATTGAGTTTTTTAACAAGTCGCAGGTTAAAGTAACCCTGCACATCGAGCACAAAGCGCAGCCCTATATCCGTAAAGATGCCAAAGCCAAGATTGGATCTGATGGATTTATTGGCAGTAAAATTATTGTTATTTATGGTGGAAGCCCCGATTCACCTGCCATTAAAGGCAATGAAAACCTGGCGATAGAGGCCTCGCTTGATACGGATGATATGCTGGCTACCCTGCAAAAAAATAATGAAAACCTGCTTAGTATTACCAGCGATTTTAAAGCGGTAAGCGAAAAGCTGGCGGCGGGGCAGGGTTCATTAGGCGCCTTACTCAATGAAAGGGCTTTGTATAATGAACTGGCGGCGGTTGTTGCCAACCTGCACACTGCAGCACGTAACAGCGAAAAATTAACGGGCCGCATTGCAGAGTATACAACGAAGCTGCAAGCACCGGGCACATTGGTGGGCGACCTGGTGAATGATACCATCATATTTGCCAACCTTAGAGCAGCCACCGACAACTTGAATATTGCTTCTGGAAGTGCGGTAGCACTGGTAGATAACCTGAAAGACGTGACCGCTAACCTGGATGAAAATGATAATGCAGTTGGAGTACTGTTGCATGATGAAAAGGTAGCGGCTGATTTAAAAACCATCGTTGAAAACCTGAACAGCAGCAGCAAAAAACTGGATGAAAATATGGAAGCCCTGCAACACAATTTTTTGCTGCGGGGATATTTTAAAAAGAAAGCCAAAAGAGAAGCGAAAGCGATGGAAGATAGTACAAAAGGAAAATAATGCGATAAGATACGACCAATGGTAATTCGGTGAAGACGGAAGAGAAGGGATGTTCTTTGACTGACAATCAGGCTTTGGTTACTTTGTCCTGCGCATCTTTGTATTGCACATAAACTGCCAGTCCGCCGCACAAGCCAATACTAACAGCCAGCATCTTCATCACTTCAACAACAGCGGGACTGGAACTTACAATGATGGAAAATAAAGTGGTCATATCATGTTTTTAGAATACAAATGTGAAACGAAAATTTCAATAAAACAAGCGCCTGGCCTGTGTTTTAGAAGACTATATCGTATTATTAAAAAAAATAATCTCACTTTTTTTGAACTGACTCTTTTATCAAATTGATTTTTGCGGACTTTTTTGATTTTATTTAACCAATAGTGTGACATGAATAAAGTCAAAGGAGAAGAAAATGCATGTAAAGGCAGAAACAAACTAAAAAAATATTTTTTTTAAAAAGGCAAAATATTTTTGAAAAGGCTGGGAATCCTGCGACAAAGCCTTGTATATGTTCGGTATCGTACGAGTGAAGGTCAGTGCAATTGCGGGTGGTGCGGTTCATCGGGAACAGAAACTAAACTGTAGTTTTGCACCCAATATTTGCCTTATGATTTCATGGAGCGATTTTGAGAAAATAGATATCCGGGCGGGAACTGTTGTACAAGCTATGCCATTTGCCAATGCCAGAAACCCGGCATATCAACTCCATATTGATTTTGGCGAGTTGGGTTTGAAAAGGTCATCCGCCCAAATCACCACGTTGTATAGTGCCGATGAATTGATTGGCAGGCAGGTGATTGCTGTTGTGAATTTCCCGGTTAAACAAATCGGCAATTTTTTCAGTGAATGCCTGGTATTGGGTGTGTATACCGAAACAAAAGACGTAGTGCTGCTTCAACCACAACAAAAGGTTATTAACGGAAGTAAGATAGGGTAGGGGGTTGAGGTATC
>DASUFG010000012.1:0-2880 GCA_036274715.1 Agriterribacter sp. | reverse complement strand
TGATGCAATAGCAAGAGAGAAGGAAAAAAAGGTTGGAAAAGAGACAAGAAGATTGCTTTAATTAAAGAGCTCAATCCGGAGATGAAATTTTTGAACGAGGAGTTTTTTGATCTATGGCCTCCGAAGGATTTGTTTCATCGCAAGGATTTATGATCGTTGCCGCTTTCCTGGTAACTCGTTGTATTGTCACCCTGAGGAACAACTTGCCCCGATTTCTTCGGGGAAGGGTCTCGGTGTCGATCAATATTTCAAGAGAGATACTTCCTTCGTGATCAACAGGTTGATGAGTGCTGTACCGCTACGGCTATTTGCCCTGCGTTGCGCTGCTTACCACAGCCCCTTTCACAAACCGAATCATCGCACTGCTGCCTTCAGTACTTACCAAACGGGCTTCATAACGCTGCCCGCCAACATAGGCAACCATAAACGATGTATTAGGTGGAATAGAACCCAGGTTTTCGGCCACCATTACCAGTTCATTGCTATCCTGCAGTTCCGTTACCGGTATTTTTACCACAAATGGTTTATCGGTCAGGAAAATATGCTGGAAGATGAGTTTCTCATTCAGAAATAACGTGATGGAATCGCCATCGATTTCCGCATTATCATAAAAATTCAGTTCAATAGAATCTCCCACCACAGGAATCTCCAGCATCGGTATTTTCTGGCGTTGCGAAAACTTCTGTTCGATAGTAAGAGGTTGCAACGGACTAAGGGGTTGTTGTGGTTTTGCAATGACTACCGTTTGGGGCGCGGGTAGCGGTTCAGTTATCGCAATAGGCTTATCAGCAATTACAGGTGCCGGGTGCCGCGCGATTCTATCCACACTATCAATAATAAAATGATCATTAGTACCGGCAGTATAATTCTCAATTACAAAATCCCATTCATCATGGAAGTAGGGGTTGTTGGTTTTATCAATATGCACCTCCCCTTTGGTTTTATTTTCGTCATCGCGTGCAACTACATCTCCATCCAACTTCATAATGCCGCCACCGGGACAATTAAAATCTGCCCGGGACAACAATGCCATTTTGCCCGGGGAACCTAAACCTCTCCTGCTGCTTTTCTCTTCCAGTAATTCGTCATCCCACCACAGCGCTTCATTGTTTGGACCATCAAAAACACCTTTGATGCTGTAGCGACGATAATTCCCCGGCGATTGATAATAGTAAGCAGTGCCGGTAAGACTATCTCCCTTCTGAATAATTTTTAACTCCACTTTCTGATTGTTGATTTTACCGTGCCAAACACCGGTAATCATCTGGCCCGTGCCAGGCATGGTGAAGAAGAAAGAAAAAAATGCTAATGCATAATAACGCAGGCGTAAATATTTCAAATTGGGTATTTTGAAGGTAACGTTGACAGGTAGCTATTATTTTGCCACGCTGCTTTTAGCAAAACGTTTTAACGAAATCTTGGATTTTATTCGGAAATTTACGCATGGCTTATCCCAATACAAAACTCGTTGAAGCATTGCGGCAAACCGCCACCCGCCTGCGCAATGGTGCGCATTATGCATGGGGTAACCATGGTGCATGCAACTGTGGTAATTTATTGCAGGTGGTAACGAATTTAACTAAAGATGATATCCTGCGCTTTGCGCACTCTGGTATTGGCGAATGGACTGAACTGGCTACAGGACATTGCAGTGTCACCGGAACACCGGTTGACCTGATGGTTTCCAGTCTTCAGGACATTGGACTCACTCCCACAGACATTCACAATTTAGAGTACCTGGAAGATAAAGAAGTCTTGCACCGCCTTCCCGGTGGTTTTCGTTGGTTGAAAAGAAACGTAAAGGAAAATGTGATCGCTTATTTTGAAACCTTCGCCAATTTGCTGGAAAAGAAATTAGCAGCAAGAGAGTTGAGGTTTAGCAGTTATCTTTGTAAATCTTTACCCACGCCCTTATAACAGTAAACCGGTCGTATTTTAAATTGCGTAACCCCTTTCTTCCGTATTTCAAGATGTGGAAATGGATGAAAGACGGGCACTACATGTTTGGCGACAATTTTTAAAGAACCGGGGAGTTTTGCGGGGCGGATCAGAATGTAAGATGAATTTAAATGTGCTGCTGGACGAGTATTTAAAAGATACCCGCATTTTTCAGATTGCGGACAGGATCGTATTGTCCAAACCCCAACGGCTTTATCTCAAAAATTTATATGGCAGTGCTTCCCAGTTTGTGTTTGCGGGCGTTTTCCGCCACGATTTAGCTTCGCAGTTGAATCATGTAATTGTGATGAATGATGCGGAGGAAGCAGCTTATTTCCACAATTCACTGGAAAACCTTACCAGCGCCCTCAATGTTTTTTACTTTCCCTCTTCTTTCAAAAACCGAAAGAACTACCGCCAGCTGAATGCATCGCATGTAATGTTGCGAACAGAGATGCTTACCCGTTTCTCCACGGCAACCGGCAACAGGGTGGGGGCGATTGTTACCCATCCCGAAGCTTTGTTTGAAAAAGTGGTACTGCCCAAAACATTATCCGGCAATATCATTCGTATAAAAGCCGGCGATAGCATTAATGTAAATGAATTATTGTCGCAATTTGTGGATTACGGTTTTGAAAGAACAGACTTTGTATATGAGCCCGGGCAGTTTGCTTTGCGCGGTGGCATACTCGATATTTATTCTTTTGGTAATGAAAAGCCTTATCGCGTTGAGTTGTTTGGTAATGATGTGGATTCCATCAGGATATTCGATCCGGAAACACAGCTGAGTGAAAGAAAACTGTTACAGGTAACCATTATTCCCAATGTAGAAACACAGTTTGATTCGGGAGAGAAAGTGTCGTTGCTCGAGTTTCTTCCCGAAAATACCGTGATGTGGGTACAGGATTGGGATGTGGTAAAGGAGAAACTCCATGTGCAGGA
>DASUFG010000011.1:0-6715 GCA_036274715.1 Agriterribacter sp. | reverse complement strand
TGCAACATTGTGCTGGATTATGGGAGGATGAAGAAAAACGCGAAGTGATGGTTGCAAACGATATAGGTAGTTCACTAAAAAGCCCCCGGTTAAATTCGGGGGCTTTTATATTCACTTGTTCGGTTATTTACGCGAATTGTTTCCTGATCACATTTAATGCACCGCCCTCCTTAAACCACTGAATCTGCGGTTTGTTGTAGGTATGATTTACGATGATGCGATCAGTTGTACCGTCGGCATGGTTCAACACCATAGTAAGAGGAACGCCGGGTTCGAAACTGGTTAAGCCGGTAATGTCAATAGAGTCGTCCTCCTGTATCTTATCATAATCTTCCTTATTGGCGAAGGTAAGCGCGAGCATCCCTTGTTTTTTAAGGTTGGTTTCGTGTATACGGGCAAAACTTCTCACCACAATAGCGCGAACGCCCAGGTGGCGCGGTTCCATCGCGGCGTGTTCCCGGCTCGATCCTTCTCCATAGTTTTCGTCGCCCACCACAACGGTGCCAATGCTGGCAGCTTTATAAGCTCTTGCAGTGGCAGGAACAGCTCCATATTCACCCGTTAATTGATTTTTTACGGTATCTGTTTTTTCGTTGTAGAAGTTAATAGCGCCGATAAGCATGTTGTTACTGATATTATCCAGGTGTCCCCTGAATTTTAACCAGGGTCCCGCCATAGAAATATGATCGGTGGTGCATTTTCCTTTTGCTTTGATGAGAAGCTTCAAGCCTTTTAAATCGGTTCCCTCCCAGGCGTTAAAAGGAGCCAGCAACTGCAGGCGTTTGGAATCTGGATTTACGATTACCTCTACCTTGCTGCCGTCTTTTGCAGGAGCCTGGTAACCGGGATCATCCACAGAAAAACCTTTCGGTGGCAATTCTACTCCCGTAGGTTCATCCAGCATTACATTTTCACCATTTTCATTTTTCAATGTATCCTTTAATGGATTAAAAGTGAGGTCGCCGGCGATGGCGAATGCCGTAACAATTTCAGGTGAGGCAACAAAAGCATGTGTGCTTGCTAAGCCATCGTTGCGTTTGGCGAAATTGCGGTTAAAGGATGTGATGATCGAGTTTTTGCGGTTAGGATCGTCAATATGGCGTGCCCATTGCCCGATACATGGTCCGCAGGCGTTGGCTAGTACCACGCCGCCTATCTGGTCGAACGTGTCTAAAAAGCCGTCTTTTTCAATGGTATACCGCACCATTTCACTACCGGGTGTAATAGTGAATTCAGCCTTGGTTTTTAATTTTTTATCAATGGCCTGCTGAGCAAGCGACGCCGAGCGGCTGATGTCTTCATAAGAAGAATTGGTGCAGGAACCAATCAATGCCACCTCTAGTTTTTCGGGCCAATTATTGGCTTTAACGGCTTCGGCGAATTTACTGATGGGCCATGCTAAATCGGGAGTAAAAGGGCCATTTACGTATGGCTCTAATTCGCTCAGGTTGATCTCAATCAACTGGTCGTAATATTTTTCGGGGTTAGCGTATACTTCAGCATCCGGACGTAAATGCTCCCTGATACCGTTGGCTAAATTGGCTACTTCTTCGCGCTCGGTGGCAATAAGATAATCCGCCATTTTTTGATCGTAGGCAAAAACAGAACAGGTGGCTCCAATTTCGGCGCCCATATTACAAATGGTGCCCTTACCCGTAGCACTCAGGCTGTCGGCCCCCTCTCCGAAATATTCCACAATAGCCCCGGTTCCCCCTTTTACAGTAAGGATGCCGGCCACTTTTAATATTACGTCTTTGGAAGAAACCCAACCGCTCAATTTGCCGGTGAGTTTTACGCCAATGAGTTTCGGCATTTTTAATTCCCAGGCCAAGCCGGCCATTACGTCTACCGCATCGGCACCGCCCACACCAATCGCAACCATACCTAATCCACCCGCATTAGGCGTATGCGAATCGGTACCGATCATCATACCACCCGGGAAGGCATAGTTTTCAAGCACCACCTGGTGTATAATTCCCGCACCTGCTTTCCAGAAGCCAATACCGTATTTATTGGAGATAGAGGCAAGAAAGTCGTACACCTCTTTGTTCACATCAACTGCTGTTATTAAATCTTCTTTAGCCCCAACCTTAGCCTGTATTAAATGGTCGCAATGAACGGTGGAAGGAACAGCTACAGTACTTCTGCCGCAGGTCATGAATTGTAATAAGGCCATTTGAGCGGTAGCATCCTGCATCGCTACGCGGTCGGGTGCAAAATCAACATAGTCCTTACCTCTTTCAAAAGCCCTTGTTGGCGGTTCAAATAGATGGGAGTATAAAATTTTTTCTGCCAGCGTAAGTGGTGTTCCGGTTAGTTTACGCGCCGCTTCTATTTTAGCCGGCATGGCTGCATAAGTCTTCTTGATGAGGTCGATATCAAAAATCATATATATCTTTTTATATGGTTGACATGTTTGGTATTGATAGTCATTGTTAACATATAGCAGGCAGGATATCAATGGCTACGGAAACAGTTGGGCGAAATTATCGAAAAAAAGCCGTTTTCATACCAAGGCATTTACCGGGCCGTTATTTATTTTTTATAATTTCGCGTTATGAACAGGTTCAAACACTTTATTGAATGGCAGGTGTTTGGGGTTTGCTCCTATATTGGTGAAAAAATGGGCATCGCCAACACTACCATCCGCAAACATTTCATTTATATTTCCCTGCTCACCATGGGCTCACCTATTATCATATACATGTTCCTCGCATTTTGGGTCAACATCCGTAATTATATCTGGAACCGGCAGCGAAATCCATTGAAGAATTAGAAACACTGGGAGTGGACTGCGATGGAAACGCCTTTCTTTGTGTATTAATTCATTGCAATTTCGTCTCTGCAATTAATGCCTGTGTTCTTTTTGAAAAGGATCTGCGGGAAAATGATTGATATAGGGTAAACGAAGCGAGCATACTTTACCGTTAGTTGACTTTTGTCAACAGCATTGTGCAGGATGTTCTTTAATCAGGCCAAACCTACATTGAAGCCGGTTGTGGGTAAATTTACGTAGTGAAATAACGTGTAATATATAAATATGCAAAAAACACGGTAACGAATGCAATTTAACCTCCTCTCTGCGTTATATAGCGGAACCAGCTAATACAACTGAAAAAAAAACAAGTAAAAAGTTATTTTCAACCTTATCCCAACGAATTAAGATAGTTATTCTGTGAAAAACCCAAAAATTTCCAAGATCCATTGAAAAAACCCAAATCCAGGGTCCATTAAAAAACCAGGTCCAATCATCCTTTGAATTAACATCCTATGAAAGCTCCTGATCCTCTATCCTAATGATTCGGGAGCTTTTTTTTTACCTTCTTACACCACACTCAAAAAAGGTCCAGTCTTTCCCTGGTTTCGTAACGCACCGGGCGTGTTACAAACACCCCTGATTTCCCCACCTTCATTTTTCCTTCGATGCGCAGCAAAACGGAATCTTTTAATCCCAGGGAAAAAGCGTTGCCGATAATATTGCTAAAATTCACATGCACCAAAACAGGTATATGAAAAGTATCCAGTTTAGCGATGTAAATGGTCGAGTCTAGTTCGGTATGACCCAATAAGCGGTTATCTACAAAAATGTCCAGGCTACCCGATTTAAAAGTAAGGTTCGATTTGTTCGGGTTGTACAACCGCACATTTGCCGAAAGGTTAGTGTTCGTTAAACTGGTGGCATTCACCTGTATATTATCCACATTAATATATTCAGGGGCTACTACGTCGCGACAGGAAACCAAATTAAAAGCAATGGCCAGGGTTGCGAGAGAAATTCCAATTTTCTTATTCATATACGATAATAGGGTGCAAGATAGGGTCTTGTTTAAAATTGGTATAAAAAATACCGTTAAACATTCCACAATCCACCACTAAAATTATTAGTTTTAGAACCTGAAATTTTGTCAAAACACAACATTTCCGCATACTCAATTATTTAGTTGCAGTTAAATGTTATTATATGTTGTTTATTAGATGATTAAATGTGTATAACTGTAATTTAATTGTGCATTATTGTGCCCATTTTGTAGCCAATTCAGTCTATTTTTCGGAATTTGGCATTTTACCTTACTAATATATATAATTTGTGATTTTATTATTTGATTGTCAATATTTTGCACCTATTATTGCGTATAAAAATTCAATACAATGTTTATATATCAATATTGAGCAATATGAACGGTGGCAAAAGATGAGCTTCAGGAACCGTTGTATTATTGCAGGCGCCAACGGTTTGCTCCATTTAAGTATACCTGTAGAGGGTGGCAGAAATTCCGACCGGATGATCAGGGATGTAAAAATTGATAACAGCGATCATTGGCAAAACAAACATTGGCGTGCCATTGTTTCTGCTTATAACCGTTCGCCATGGTTTGAGTTTTACAAGGATGATATGAGTTTATTTTACCATTCGAAGTATGTCTATTTGTGGGATTGGAATATTGATCTTTTGCAATGGACGGTGAAACAGTTGGGGGTTGATGTGGAGATCGGCTATACCACAAGCTATGAAAAGGAATATCCCTCGGATCGGTTCCTGGATATACGCAATAAAGTGCTACCCAAAAATTACCTGGATTTTGCAATTAACTGCCCGGTATATACACAGGTGTTTGAAGACCGGATCGGGTTTAACCCTAATCTGAGTATTATAGACCTGCTTTTTTGTGAGGGAAAGAATGCAACTGCATTGCTCAGGAAATGACGGCATTATCCAATGCCATGAATTAAAAGTTTTCTTTTAATTCCAGCCATGCGGGCTGATTTTCTTTCGGTCTTTACCGCTATTCCTGTAATTTCGCTGCCAAAATATTTTTCACCCTGAATAAAAGCGAGCGTGTTTTACAGGTGAAATGGTAGCGGTCAATAATCAACCCTTTCATTCTCCCCGTTTAATAAGCACTTCAGCCTTTTGCCGGCCATAACTACGGAATTTGATCATTATGCCCCAGGTTTTAACGCACCAGCAATTATCGGAAGAAGCCAACCAGTTCGGTACGCCCTTATACGTATACCATGCAGAGCGGATCACAGAGCAATATCAGCGGTTACGGGAGGCATTTAAAACCGTAAACGCTCATTTTTTTTATGCCTGCAAAGCGCTCACCAACATCAGCGTGCTTAAACATATCAAAAGTATTGGCTGCAACGCCGACTGCAGTTCTGTAAATGAAGTACAATTAGCCTTAAAAGCAGGCTTTGCCCCCCAACATGTGTTGTATACCTCTAACAATATCGCCTTTAGTGAAATTGAAATGGCGGTATCATTGGGCGTACATGTAAATATCGACAGCCTCTCTAATCTTAGGAAGTTTGGAGAAAAATACGGACATAGCTACCCGGTAGGCATTCGCTTGCGACCTAATATTATGGCCGGTGGTAACCTTAAAATTTCAACCGGGCACAACAAAAGTAAATTCGGTATCGCCATTGAGGATGTTGACCAGGTGCTGCAGCTGGTTAAGGAATGGAACCTGCATATCCGCACGCTGCACATTCATACCGGGAGTGAAATTAAGGATGTAGCTGTTTTTGCGCAGGGAATCGACGTATTGTTTGATGTGCTTCCGAACTTCCCGGAGGTGGAAATCATTGACCTGGGGGGTGGTTTTAAAGTGCCCTATGCGCCCGGTGAAGAAGGAACGGATATCATATTATTGGGAGAAAGCGTGCGGGAAAAATTTGAAGCCATTGAAAAATTACATCATCGCCAACTGCAGGTTTGGTTTGAACCCGGCAAATTTTTAGTGAGCGAAGCGGGGTATTTTGTTACGCAGGTAAACGTATTAAAGCACTCCGGCAAAACGGTTTTTGCCGGGGTGAACAGCGGGCTCAATCATTTAATCCGGCCGATGTTCTATGGTTCGTACCATCATATCGAAAACATATCTAATGCGGCAGGAAAGCCAATGCCTTATCATGTAGTAGGTAATATTTGTGAAACGGATACTTTCGCCGAAGACCGGATGATCAATGAAATACGGGAGGGAGATTACCTGGTATTTTATAATGCAGGTGCCTACGGATTTGAAATGGCCTCTAATTACAATTCAAGATACAAGCCGGCCGAAGTGCTGGTAAAAAACAATCAAGCGCACCTGATAAGAAGGCGCGATACGCTGGAAGACCTGTTGGCGACCCAGGTAGTGATAGCGGACTAATGTAGATTTAAGCTAAAGGCCCAACCCTGAAATATTTTTTGTGATGAAGCGATTCTTTCTATTGTTATTGATCCTACCCATTTTAATGCCTGTATTAGCCCAGGAACAGGCTGCCACCATAGAGCTTGATGTAAAAGGCGAAAAGAAAGCGCCGGTGTCGTTTACCGTTCCCGTTAATCATACTGTTTTTTGGGGATCGGTGAAAGAAGACAGCCTTCGCAACGGCAAATATAAAATTGTACTGAATGCTTCCCAAACCGGCTTTGTACAGGTGCTGATACTGGACTACACGGTTCGGTTATTTGTGCAGCAGGGTGACCATCTTCGGGTAACAATTGATGAAAGCAATACGGAACAGCCAATTAGCATAGCAGGAAACAACCACACCGGCCAGGAAGTATTTACCTCCATGGAACTGGGTTACCCGGGTAATATGGTGGGGCGGTACAGAAGAGACAGCACCGCGGTTTTATTGGAAACGCATATCGAAGCCGATAAACAAGTGCGGCTGAACATCTTCAACATATTATTTGATGAAAAAAAGATTGACAAAG
>DASUFG010000010.1:0-3275 GCA_036274715.1 Agriterribacter sp. | reverse complement strand
GAGGTTGTGTTGTTCGGCAATATCATTTTCGAGATTGTATAGTAGTGGCGCCATATCGTTACCCGATTCAATATCTACCAGCGCATACACTTTAGCACCTTTGTGCGGCTCAATGTATTTCCAGTTATCCTTCACTACCGATAACGCCCCGCCTTGCTGCACCAACACGGTTCTTCCCTTAGCGCTCTTACCCGACAATGCCGGCCATACGTCAAAACTGTCGGGCGCGTCATCGTCCAATAGTTGTTGATTGGTTAAGCGTGCAAGAGAAGCCAAAAGATCAACCTGGCAAACCAATGCATCTGAAACGCCCGGTGTAATATTGCCCGGCCACGAAACAATGAAGGGTACCCTCGTGCCGCCTTCAAAAGCGCTGTATTTACCGCCCCGCAATACGCCGGCAGGGGTATGCCCGTTCAGTTTGGTTACGGCATCGTCCTGGTAGCCATCGTCCAACACAGGTCCGTTGTCGCTACTGAATATCACAATCGTATTTTTTTCAATACCGAGATGTTCCAACTGTTTCATAATTTCTCCCACCGTCCAGTCTAGTTGTAAAATCGCATCGCCCCTGTATCCCAATCCACTTTTATCTTTAAACATAGTGGCGGGCATTCGCGGCACATGCGGTTCCGTCAACGAAAAATAGAGAAAAAAGGGTTTGTCCTTATTGGTTTCAATAAACTGTTGGGCTTTGAACAAAAAAGTGGTAGAAACTTCCTCATCCACCCATCTTGCCTTTGTGCCGCCACTCATGTAACCAATGCGGCCTATTCCGTTTACAATGGTTTGATCGTGACCCTGGCCGGGGGAAGATTTCATTTTCAATAATTCAGGGTGTTCCTTACCCGTAGGATCGTTCCCGATTTTGCCTGCATAACTTACCAGGATAGGATCACCACTTTCGGCGGCGATAACGTTCCTGTTTTCTACAAAAACCGTAGGCACCCGGTCGGCAGTGGCAGGAAAAAAGAAGGCATAGTTAAATCCCACTTCATTAGGACCAGGTGTAATGGAACCATTCCAGTTCTTATCCACGGCAGTACCCAGTCCTAAATGCCATTTCCCAACAAGCCCGGTAACATAGCCGGCTTTTTGCAACATAGATGGCACGGTAACTTTATCGGTTGGTATAATCAGCGCCGCATTTCCCGGTAATACACCCGTACCGCTTTTTCTCCATGCGTATTGCCCGGTCATGAATGAATACCGCGACGGTGTGCATGTAGCAGAAGATGCATGCCCGTTGGTAAAACGTATTCCTGAAGAAGAAAGCTTGTCGATATTTGGTGTATGAATTTTGGTAGCGTCATAGCAACTCACATCACCATAACCCAGGTCATCGGCGTAAATAAAAATAATGTTGGGGTTTTGCTGCGAAAAAACATGGGGAAGTTGTAATAGCAAAAAAAGGATTGCAATAGCCCATTTCATAATTCGTCATTTAAATGTTATTCAATCAATTTACATTATTATTTCTGCCAGGTTTCAGTTAGCCGGGAGAAATGCATGGTTGGTTAAGAAACAGGCCCCTTAAATAACCAGGAAAGAAGACGGGATTTTTCTTCTTCAATGGCACTCAAATCTTTGTTTCTCCTATACTGTTTCCCGAAATGGTCCTATTGGATATTCTCAGCCTTAGGCAACTTCTCCCCGGCAGGAACCCAAACGCCATTGAGCATCACTTTTTCAATATCACGCATCGCTTTAATGTCCGTCAACGGGTTTCCCTTCACGAGCAAAAGATCGGCTGTTTTTCCTTTTTCAATACTGCCCAGCCGGTCAGCGATCCTGAAGTAGCGGGCGTTCTCCATGGTTGCGGCCACAATTACCGCTGCATTGGGTATGCCACTTTCTACCCACAATTCCATCTCGCGTTGGTAAGCCCATCCCGTTTCGGCATAAGGTATTAAGGAATGTGATCCTAATACCAGGTGAACACCCGACTTATTCATTTTTGCCGTCATCGCCATCATGTGGCTAAAGCCAACCCATTTTGCACTGTCGGCTGTCTCCGTGCTAAGCTGGTATTCAAAAGGCCCCAATGTAGGGGTAATAAAAGTACCCTTACGCACAAGAAACCGAATTAAGCTATCTGCTTCCGCGCTGTTCACATCAATATCCTTCCACATATTGTAGCGACCCTGTTTCCTGTAATTGTTGTCGGCCATCATGCCTTGCCGGTACACTTCCCCTTCTCTTTTTGGAACGAGGGATAAACCGAAGGAAGTGATATGTTCTACCCCATCCAGTCCGGCTTCAATAGCAGCCATGGCTTCCGTAATTTCTAAATGAGCGGTTACGGGCAGGCCGCGTTGATGAGCCGTGCTGCATATAGCTTTGATCATGCCCGGTGGAACCCTGAAGTAAATTTTGATTGCTGTTGCGCCCTGGTCGGCGAGGTCGTTCACCTCCTTGTTAGCTTCATCAACATCTCTTACAATATATGCATCGTAGGGATAAGCGGGCGGAGCCATATCAAGATGCGGACCAGTGAGAAACAACCGTGGCATCATTTTCCCGGATTTCCGTTCCTCCCCATAGGCTTCGATCCATGCACCAGGATCTCTAACGGAGGTAACCCCATGTTGCAGGAACAAAGCCGGGAGATCTTTTGTCCGGTCCAGGTGAAAATGTGCGTCTATTAATCCCGGTAATACCGACATTCCCTTTGCATCCGTTATTTCTGCATCGGCGGGAATCCTGATCGTACCCATTTTGCCAACCTGCTCGATGGTATTTCCCTGAATCAATACAAAACCGTTTGTGAGGGCCTCGCCGCCAAGTCCATCAATAATAGTGGCATTGATAATGGCAATGGTTTTTGTTCCGGATGATATTTCTTTGGCATTAACAGGCACAATGGAATGGCGCACATTAGCATTGGCCTTTTCGTTTTGCGGAATACGGTTACAGGCAAAAACGCCTGTCAATATGCTTACGCAGTACAAAAAAAAATGTATTCGCTTTTTTACAGTACAGGAGAAGCAATAGGGTTGAATCATTTTCCCGGGTTTATATTTTAATGAATATCTTTTTCTTGTACAGAAAATATAAAAACAACCATACCAATATGGTTGCGCCCAAAGCCTGGAAAACCTCCTGCCACTTTTCCGGGGCATACATGTATACACTTTTAAATATCCTTTCGGAAGAATAGTTGAAATCTATAAACTGGTAGGCGAGATAAATAGCTAAAGAATTCATACCAATCACCTTAAAAAAGAATGCCCACTTCGTATAGCCTTTCACGTCGATTATCCAATAAAAAAGTG
>DASUFG010000009.1:0-4385 GCA_036274715.1 Agriterribacter sp. | reverse complement strand
CTATCCCAGGCATCCTGGCCACCCGACGCGGAGAATTTCATTTTATCGTCCTGCTGCCATGATAACTGGTCGGTGGCTTTTCGTGTAATGCCCGACGTGGCCCTTCCTTCCGGGTCAAATTTTGCCAACTCAAACTGGATCCGGCTGTCTGCCGCTAATGACGCAAAGGCAGGAGGTATTTGTGCAGTGTCGGCGTTCTCCTTCCTGAAATCTTTATTCAGTACGGCAAGTTGGGATTGTATCTGCGCATTGCTGATATTTTGCCCGGGTTTGTTGTACAAAACATGCACCACAACAGGAATAATAACAATGGGCACATTGGCAACATCGCTTCCCTGGTTTTTCCGGGAAAGCAATGAACGCAGTGTTGCACTACGTTCCATTTGCTGATAGCGCATTAGTAATGCCGGATCGCTCTTTAACTGGCTTTGCCAATAATCGGCTGTAGCGCAATTGCGCTGGGCTGTCACCGTAAGAACAATGCTAAAAAATAACGTAAAAAGAAAAAACTTCATTGGCTGATTTTATGATCAGCTTTTCAAGGAGATTTAAATTGATAAGGCCATGCTAACCGGTTAGGTAAATACGGCGTTCTATCATTGCGCTTTTGCACAGGATAATGGATGATGCCAATAAAGGAGTGTGTATTGGACCAGGCTGAGCCTGTGGTGTGTGTATAAGAAAACAAAATACTCTAAAATTCCCTGCATGTACAATTTGCAGTGGTAGTTTTCGATGGCTGACCTATAATTACCGTTAAAAATGCAGAATAGCGGATAGACATTATTGTCAAAACTTTATTTTTGCAGCAATTGATTATTATATGGTAAAAAACATATTAGTTTTCTCTTGTTTGATCTGTATACTTTGGTCCTGCAACAACGATAAGCCATCCCATTCATCAATCGACATTCCGGAAAACAATATTCCTGCACCTGCAGCTGTGGAATATAAGCTTGTGAATATTTATCCGCACGATACCGCTGCATTTACGCAAGGTCTTATTTTTTATAATGGACAATTATATGAAGGCACCGGGCAAAAAACAGAATCAACGCTCCGAAAAATAGATTACAAAACCGGAACTATTCAAAAAAAAGTAGATCTGGACCCCAGCTTGTTTGGCGAAGGCATTACTATTTTGAATGATACCCTTTACCAGTTAACCTGGCAGGATCACATTATCCTGGTATACAGTGTGAAAGACCTCAAACCGGTGCGTAAAGCGTATTGGAGCAATGAGGGTTGGGGCATTACACATGACGGTACCAATCTTATTATTAGCGATGGCACGGATAAATTATATTTTGTTCGCCCGGGTGATTTCAAGTTGATGAAAATTGTATCGGTATTCAACAACCTGGGTCCTGTTAATAATTTGAATGAACTGGAATATATAAACGGGTACATTTATGCAAACCAGTGGGAAACAGATTATGTGTTGAAAATTGATCCCGCATCAGGATTGGTTGCCGGCCGGCTCGATTTTACTGACGCGTTAAAAAAGTTTGCCAATATTAATTACGATAAGGAATCGGTGCAGGAAGGCGCGGTATTGAATGGTATTGCATGGGATTCTACTGCAAATCGTTTATTCGTTACCGGTAAACTATGGCCAAGAGTACTGGAAGTGAAAATGAACCAGTAATTTGAGTAAACCGTTGTTGCAGTAGAGTGGTAAGTTCAACGGTATTTAAGTACAACATTCCCGGTGACCACCGGATCAGGATTTTTTCATACGGTATTTCTTATTCACTTTGGGGTTGTTAAAGTATTTGTCTAAATCTTCCTGGGGTGAATCGCCAAATTCTATAACCGGTACTTCGATCAATTGTATCTGTATCTGTTTGAGTTCGGATTTTAACTTTTCGGTTTTGTTTAGTATTTCGGGATCTTTCTCCCCAACAAGTGGATTACTCTGCAACAGGAATTCTAATCGTTTAATGCTGTTGCGCACCAGTACTGCCGAATTTTGCTGTGCGGTTTTGGTTGGCGCTACCGTTTCTTTTACCGGCACCAAAGCTACTCCGGCGCTTGGTAATATTTTGCCGGCTGTTTTTTGTCCCTCACCGGGCAATGATGAAAAAACAGTTCCACCTAAAGAAGCTGCCGCAGTAGTGAGATCGAAGGTTGTTCTTGTGCCCTTCGTAGATTTCACCTGCTGATCCAACTCCATAAACGTGGCTTTTAGCCGGTTCGAATAGAGTTTAACACTCGCTACCACCGCCTCGTATTCCAGTACTTTTTGCGGGTAATTGATATTTTCTTTCACTATGATGCGGATGCTTGCCGTATCGCGAACGTTAAACTTATTGGCGCCAACGAAGTTCACAACAACGGCTCTTTCCTTGCCAGCATCGGTCGACTTCACAAAACCAAATGGCGGCGACCATCTAAAATCATCTCCACATTTGGTTACTGTGCCAATTGTTTTGATGGTGTAGTTGCTGGTCATGGTAATATTTTCAATAGGGAAATTTCCGTCTTCGCACTGCACTTTAAAATTAACGCTGTCGCCTTCGTCTACATATATCACGCTGTTAACGCTTGGCTTTATTTTAGAAGGGATGATTTCGGTATTAAAAAAGAGTAAGGTAAACGAAGTGTCTAATTTGTCTTTAGGATTATCCAGGTTTTGAACCCCCAAATTCACTTTGTATTCCAGGTCGTATTTGAGCCTGCCCGACAGAAAAAATGCTTTTTCTGCCGTAAAAGTTAAAAGGCCGCTGTTCCGGTCGATTTTTAACCCCACAGGAGAGTTGGTAAGAAACCAATAATAATGCGACTGATCTTTATTAATATCCAGTTTGTATTGCAACGTGGAATCCACGTGCAGGGTAATGTAGGGGTTTAGGTTTCTGATCCTTAAAACCGAATCTTCGAAAGGTATAGTGTGGAAAACAGTGTCTATTTTCAGTGAATCTGTAACCTGCGAAAAAGTCTGGAAAGTAGAACCAAAAAATAAAACTAGGATAAACGCAAACCTATTATTAATCAATTTGCTGGACTTTTAATGGGTTAAAAAATTAGTAAGGCAAATTTAATGCTTTATGAGATATGTCTGATCATCTAATAACGGATAAAACTATAACGATGTTATATAAATGCATGAATGTTAATGTTTACAAATAAATGCATGAATGTTAATGTTTACAAAAAATAGGGCTGACTCAATAAGAATCAGCCCGCTTCAAACCCTCTATACTACTTGTCCGTATGAAATACTTGACAGAATGTTTTATTGGATATCTATCTGCTTGGTCTCTGCCTGTGCCTTTTCTTTTTTGGGCAAAAGAACTTTCAGAATACCGTTTTCGTATTTTCCCTGGATATTGTCCACATCAATTTTATCGCTTAACGTAAAACTACGTTTAAAGCTGTTGTAGTGAAATTCCCGGCGCACCGTTTTATAATCCTCGCTTTTGGTCTCTTCTTTTTGCTCGTGCGAAATGGTCAATAATCCATTCTCTACATTCAGTTTAATATCTTCTTTGCTTAACCCGGGGGTACTGAGTTCAAGATGGTAAGCTTCTTTGGTTTCGTGAATGTTTACCGGTACGCTGTTCCAGGTGCCGGCGTTATCGTCTTTACCAAAGTTTGACCATTGATTCAGCCATTCATCCAAAAATGAACCGTATTGCTTTTTTACGGGCGAGCCGTTTACTTTTAAGAGTGTCATAGTTTGTATTTTTTCCGTTTAATAATTTTTGTTACACGGACAGGAGAGATCAAACAGCGTTCCATCTGGAACGTGAATGAAAGAATTTCAGGTTTGTACCGTATCGGGGAGGTTTTGCATGTCATAATGTCAAAATAATATTCTCCACGTGACAATTAGTCTAGAAGCTTAATCAAGCAAGATTTTCTTAACTTTGCAACATCAAATACAACAAACAAACTAAATATTTAAAAACATGTATCCGCAGGAAATTGTAATCCCGATGAAGGAAGAGCTAACCGATAATGGGTTCGATGAATTATTAACAGCCGAAGCAGTGGATAGCGCTTTGCAGGATAAAGGAACTACCCTGGTCATGATCAATTCAGTATGTGGCTGTTCGGCAGGAAGTGCGCGGCCTGGTGTACTGATGGCTGTTGCCAACGCCTCAAAAAAGCCTGATCACCTGGCTACCAGTTTTGCAGGTTTCGATATTGATGCGATCAATAAGTTAAGGGAGCATCTATTGCCGTATCCGCCTTCTTCACCCGCAATTGCTTTATTTAAAGATGGTAAACTGGTACACTTTATTGAACGTCACCAAATAGAAGGCAGGCCTGCCCAGTTGATTGCGCAGAATCTTATTGCGGCCTTTGAAGAGCATTGCAACTAAATTTGATTTCTTTCCTACTTATCCCGTTCCTCGTAAAGGACGGGATTTTTTTAG
>DASUFG010000008.1:0-11277 GCA_036274715.1 Agriterribacter sp. | reverse complement strand
TCAAGAATTGTTAAAAATGGCCTTGTGTTCCTGGCTATGTTTGCAATTGCCCAGTATGTGTTTGCTGTGAGTGGAATACGGCTGAAATCCGGTGGGGAAGAAAAAAACAAATCCGAAGCCCGTTCGTCCGGTGCTTTTTCTAACCTTAAGTCTACAGTTACCTTTTCTTTAAAGGATAACTATACCTTCAGCGGCAGGAGTGCTAAAAAAGCTGAATATAAAGCTTCTGAGCAATACAAACTTCAGAATTCTATCGTATCATACAAAAAGGGAAATGTAGTATACATTTTACCTTATAAAGCACAGGGTGGTCTTAAATTACCCAGTTTTATCAGTATGAGCCCATCTGCAGGATCCCCCTTAAGCAGGTAATAATTTCCCCGACTTCAATTCTCGTACACGGTTTTTTAATGTTGCCCTATTTAAAGAACCATCGTTTTGCTGGTTTAACATACATAAAAGATCAATGCTATCTATGGTTCATGTACCAAACGAGTATTGTTTGATATTTATCCCGTTTTTGCAGACTTCCAGGAGTTTTTATTAAGTAATACAAAGGTTGGATTCATTCGCTGTTGGTGGATGGAAAAATAATAAGAAAGGAACGTTTCAAAAAATGGTTTTAGTTTCCTTTCAATTTTGTACTCTCCTGGTAGGTAAGTTCGCGATAACCGCTAACGGGAATAGTAAACTTCTGCATGGGAACTGGGTCAAAGCCTATTTTAGATACCGTATACTTTACTTTTAAATTACCCACTGAAGATTCATATTCAAGAGGTAGCCCTGCTAATTCCTTGAACTGATAATTATAGTCCTTATTCTCTGTCATCAGGTCCCGTGTGTAAAAAACGGTAAAACTGGTTCCATCTTTTAATTTCGCCACGGCTTTCTGGCACTGGTACCCGGCGATTACTTTACTTTCGTTTTCGCGGGTGAACGTTATTCCTGTATATTTTCTATTTACATCCGCCCAGTCCTGGCTTGTCATATGGATTAATAGTTTCTGACTGCCATATTCTTTAAGCACCACCCCTTCCCTCGTTCTTGCATCCTGCAAAGTAATTGTAGACCCTAATGGACTTACCATCTCTGTGCGGCTTTGACTACCTTTTAAATAAACCGTCGTTGTAGCGCCATCAAACATATCTGCCAACTGTGGTTCTTTACTCCCGGTTTGAACAGTTATATCATACACAATGGTTCCCTCTGAAAGTATTTTTTGTGAATGCGCCTTATTGCTTACTAACACAGTTAGTGCCACGAAAAGCAGGTACCTGTTGATCATAGTCTATTTACTATTTTAGAACGTGATTTACACTTAAAGATAATAAAATGAAAAGCAGGGTTGCGCGATATGCCGTTAAAACAGGTGTATTAAAAAAAGAAAACTTCCCGGTGAAGTTACCTGCGCTAATGGGAAAGCATCTATTGTGCCAACGGTACAACAAGAGCGGTACTTTTTTTTATCGCTTACCCCCCTGTTGTTTGCTTTTAACGTCCTGTAATTTCTTCTGAGTATTCTGCATTTCTTCCAGTCGCTGCTGCCACTTGCTTTTTGTTTTAGGTTTTTTCTTATTTAACTCCAACTGGGCTAAAATTTTATCATGATCAATAATAAAATTCTGGATAACATACTGTATGATCAGTGTAATAACATTTGACACGGTGTAATACCAGGTGAGCGCCGATGGCAACCCGTTAAAAATCCCCAATAACATCACGGGAAAGAAATACGGCATGTATTTGAGCATGGGGTTATCCTGGTTAGGAGTTTGCGACATGCTGTAAATAGAAATCAAAAGGCTTGTTCCGGTAGCCAACAAAGTAAACAAACTAACATGGTTGCCGTAAAAAGGAATATTGAATCCAAATGTGAAAATAGAGTCGTACGAGGACAGATCTTTGGCCCATAAAAAATTCTCACCCCTCAAATTAATGGTGGCGTTAAAAAAACTATACAAGGAAAAGAATATCGGAATCTGAAGCAACGCTGGTATACACCCCCCTAAAGGATTTACGCCGGCGCTCCTAAAAACCTTCATCTGCTCCATTGCATAAGCCTGCTGGTCGTCTTTTAATTTAGCTTTTAAGATATCCAGCTCTGGGCGCAATGCCTTCATTTTTGCCCCACTGAGATAACTCGTATACACCAGGGGAGATGTGAGCAAGCGTATAAAAATGGTGAGGAGTGCAATTACGAGTCCATAACTGTCTACAAATCTTTTAAAGAAATCAAAAACCGGTATTACCAGCCATTTGTTGATGTACTTTACAAACGCATATATACCCTGGCCAAGGTTGATAACATTTTGAAGTCCTATATCATAGCTCTTCAAAATTTTATAATCATTTGGACCATAATAGATACGTAATGGAACTGAAGCTGTTTGCTCACCTGGAAGTGAAATCTTCAGATTTGCTGTAGCTGCTGTGATTACGCCTGTAGAATCGTGACTTTCGGTACAATTAATATTGCCCGAATTGAAGTTGTTTTTTGCCACCAGCGTAGTATTAAAGAACTTTTGCTTTACACTCAGCCATTGTAAAGGGTTGTCAAACTGCTTTCCTGATGAACGGGCTAATGTGAAATAATCATAATCATCTTTTGTCCAAAATCCTACCTGTGTTTCCCTTTTCTCCGTTATAATATCCTTTTCGTGTTGTTTTACTTCGTTTTGCCATATTAAATTAATGCTGTTTTGAGTCAACAGCCTGCTCACACCGTCAATTTCAATATTCCAGTCGATCATGTATTCCCCCGGGTGTAGCGTAAACCGATGAATGATGCTTTGCCCGGAAGAATCCTTTAATTGGTAAGTTATGGATTGCCCGCCGTCTGCGTTTTTTGTGATTTCTCCACCTCCAAAATACAGATCACTGATTTGTATAGAGCGGTTCGCTTCGGTATTAACCGGGTAGCTTAATTTGTCGAAATTACCCTCAACCAATTTAACCGACTGGCTATCAATCGACTTATATTTTTTTAATTGTACTAAACGGGGCTGGGCTCCCTTGTTGGTGAATGTAATTTTTAATACGTCATTTTCCAGAACGGCCTCATTCTCGCTGCCATTAACTGCCGTTACAAATTGACCGGCGGCCGCCACTTTGCTTTGGGTTGCAGCCTGAATAGAATCCATTCTTACCGCACTGGTATCTACCGGCGGTTGATGGGCGATTATCGAATCCTGAACATGCTTTCTCTGCTTTTCTACGTCTAGCTGTCCCTGGCGGGTAAAGTAAAAAAAACCTAAAAACATCAATGCCAACAATACAAAACCAAGAATCGCATTTTTATCAAACTGCATATTGCCTTAAAATTTGAGTGGGCAAAGGTAACACCTTTGATTAAACTTTGGGGTGGTAAATCTTATTGTTTTGGTAATCCGGAAAAACGAGCCGGTTAAATCATTTCGCTTTGTAAAGAAGGCTTTTTACGGGTGTTCTTTTCTTCCGAGAAGTCCTTTGCAGCTTTAATAAAGCTTACAAACAATGGATGTGGGTTTTCGACCGTACTTTTTAATTCTGGATGATATTGTACGCCTATGAAATAGGGATGATTCACCAGTTCCACAATTTCTACCAGTCCGCTTTCGGCGTCTCTTCCACTGGCTATCATGCCATGTTTTTCGAAATCTGCCAGGTAGGCGTCGTTAAATTCCCAACGGTGCCGATGCCTTTCATTAATGTCAGCAGAGCCGTATATCTTCTCAGCAAGACTACCATCCTTCAGTCTGCAGCAATATGTACCCAAACGCATAGTTCCGCCCTTGGCGGTAATTTTCTTTTGCTCTTCCATTAAATCGATTACTGCATTCGTTGTACTGGAATCCATTTCTGTAGAGTGCGCGTCCTTAAGGCTTAACACATTCCTCGCAAACTCAATAACAGCCATCTGCATACCCAGGCAGATGCCAAAAAAAGGTAACCCGTTTTCACGGGCGTACTTTACCGCGAGTATTTTACCCTCAATACCCCGTGAACCAAAACCCGGGGCTACCAGTAGTCCATCGAGATTACTTAGCTTTTCAGCCACATTTTCAGCGCTAATAAATTCGCTGTGTATATTCACCACGTTTACGCTGCATTCGTTCATTGCCCCGGCGTGAACAAAAGCCTCCAGGATAGATTTATAGGCATCCTGTAATTCAATATACTTACCGATTAATCCAATGTTGACTTTATTTTTAGGATACTTAAGCTTGTCCAAAAACTCTTTCCATTTGCCCAGTTCGGGTTCGTTGTAATGTTGAATGCCCAATTTCTTTAAACATATCTGATCGAGCTTTTCGCGCATCATGGCCAATGGAACTTCATAAATAGTAGGCGCGTCGGCGGCTTCGATCACCGCATCCGTTTTTACATTACAGAACAATGCAATTTTACGACGCAATTCAGGGGTGAGCGGCCGTTCTGTGCGGCAAACAATAATATCGGGGTTAACCCCTTCCTGGCTTAAGAGTTTAACGCTATGCTGTGTAGGTTTTGTTTTTAATTCCTTTGCTGCTTTTAAATAAGGAACAAGGGTAAGATGCACCACCAGGCAATCCTCATCCGGCAACTCCCATTGCAACTGGCGCACAGCCTCAATAAAAGGCAAACTTTCAATGTCGCCCACGGTTCCACCTAATTCTGTTATTACAATATCAAATCCTCCATTTCCCAATAACAGCATCCGTCTTTTTATTTCATCGGTTATATGCGGGATTACCTGAACCGTTTTACCCAGGTAGGCGCCTTCCCGCTCTTTATTGATAACAGTTTGGTAAATACGTCCCGTGGTAACATTATTAGCCTGGGAAGTAAAAATATTCAAAAACCGTTCGTAATGCCCAAGATCAAGATCTGTTTCGGCACCATCTTCTGTAACATAGCATTCACCATGCTCGTAAGGATTTAAGGTGCCGGGATCAACGTTTATATATGGGTCAAATTTTTGTATGGTCACCTTTAAGCCACGTGCCTGCAGCAGTTTTGCCAGAGAAGCGGAAATAATACCTTTACCCAATGAAGATGTTACGCCACCGGTAACAAAAATGTACTTGGCCATGACTTAATAAATTAATTATTATTATATCTTTTTAAAAAAATGCTATGTCCCTGTGAATAGCCAGCCCAAAATGACCTGCAAAAATGGAAGAAATATGTTCGAAGGTCATGTAAAGTTACAGATTTTTATTGCCAAATGAAGGCCTGCGAAAGGTATAATGTGGAAAAATAGGAAATGCCGTGTATAATTCATAGAAAACCTCGTGGTCAGGGGCGTTGTAAGGATTAAAACGAATGGAATGGGTTTAATCTTTAGATGCCCAAAGCGTTCATTTTTATCGGAGAAACTGTAAAATGGTATATGCCGAATTTAACAGCGTTAGTATAATCTTGCTTGTTCCGGGGAAAAAAATACAGCAAGCTGTAAATAAAAGGTAAACTGCCTTTTTCATACTATTGGATTTTCAGGCGCTCTAAATAGGATATGCCTGACAGGAGAAAACGAAAAAACAGCGGAAATATTGCTAACGGGCTAAAACCCAATGTTATGTTATGCAATAAAAAACCCGCTCACTAAGCGGGTTCAAAATCGTAATGAAAATTAGGAAGGTGAGGTATCTACACCAGTTTTTCCACCTGCATGTAATTTAACTCCACAGGAGTAGCCCGGCCGAAGATCTTCACATTTACTTTCAATTTCTTCTTTTCGTCATTCACCTCTTCAATCACTCCATTAAAGTCGTTAAACGGACCATCAATGATCTTAATAGTTTCACCAACAATAAACGGCTCGCTCATGGTAACTCCCGCATCACTCATTTCATCTACCTTGCCCAGCATCTTATTCACTTCAACCCTGCGCAAAGCGATTGGATTTTCTTTACCGAGGAAATGAATAACACTGTTGGTATTTTTAATGGTGCTGATAATCTCATCATTCAATTTACCGGGCTCCACCTCAATCATCACATAGCCTGGGTAAAAGTTTCTTTCCCTCATGACCTTTTTGCCATTCTGCACTTTATACACCTTTTCTACAGGAAGAAAAACCTGTTTCACGACCTTCCCCCAGTCGCTGCGGGCAATTTCTTTATCCAGGTATTCCTTTACCTTTCTTTCTTTACCACTCACTACGCGTAACACGTACCACTTGGTTTCCTGTTCATTAATTATTTCTTCCATTATTATTTAAATAAGGAGTAAACGAATTTTAATACCGAATTGCTGGCCAAATCCATTAACCAAACCATTGCGGTAATGATTAAGGTAGCAACCAACACAATGGTAGTAGACTGCTGTAACTGTTGCCAATTTGGCCAACTCACTTTCTCCATCAATTCATGGTATGAATCTCTAAAGTATGCACTTATCTTAGTCATAAATTATTTTTTCAAGCACGGGCACAAGGATTCGAACCCTGATCAAAGGTTTTGGAGACCTCTATTCTACCATTGAACTATGCCCGTAGTTTCTCCAACTTATTACCGGTTGAAGTTATAAGAACTTTTGTCGAACCCTGATCTCCCGATTGCTATCGGGATTGTCCCGAATTCCTTCGGGATATTCTACCATTGAACGATGCTCCGTACATTTCTCCAATCCATTTTTGGTTGAAGGAAAAAGAACTTCTTATTTAGAAACAAAGTACCTGGATACTATCCAGATACTTTGCAAAAATATAAAAAACCTCACGAATCTCCGATTTCGGGAGAATACGCTTATTTTACAATTTCAGTTACCTGACCGGCACCTACCGTACGTCCGCCTTCGCGAATCGCGAATTTCAGACCTTTTTCCATGGCAATCGGCTGAATCAGTTTAACCGAAAGCGATGTGTTATCACCGGGCATTACCATTTCAGTTCCTGCAGGTAATTCAACTTCACCGGTAACGTCTGTTGTACGGAAGTAGAATTGAGGACGATACTTATTAAAGAAAGGAGTATGACGTCCGCCTTCTTCCTTGCTTAATACATACACTTCGCCCTTAAACTCTGTATGCGGAGTAATGGAACCTGGTTTGCAGATTACCATACCACGACGGATTTGTGTTTTTTCAATACCGCGAAGTAAAAGTCCGGCATTATCACCCGCTTCACCTTCGTCCAGCAGTTTGCGGAACATTTCCACACCTGTAACGGTAGAAGTTAAAGGTTTTTCCATTAACCCTACAATTTCAACAGATTCCTGCACCTTAACACGTCCTCTTTCTATACGGCCCGTAGCAACGGTACCACGACCAGTAATAGAGAATACATCCTCAACACTCATCAGGAACGGCAAATCAACCGGGCGGGGAGGTAAGGGAATATATTCGTCAACAGCTGCCATTAATTCGTCAATAGCACCAACCCATTTTTCATCACCAGCTAAAGCTCCAGTAGCGGAACCCTTAATGATGGGGGTATTATCACCGTCGAAACCATTTTTTGTCAACAGTTCGCGAATTTCCATTTCCACTAATTCAAGCAGTTCGGGATCATCTACAAGGTCAACTTTATTCATAAACACAACCATACGGGGTACGCCAACCTGGCGGGCCAACAGGATATGTTCTCTTGTTTGAGGCATCGGACCATCAGTGGCAGCCACAACCAGGATAGCGCCATCCATCTGGGCAGCACCTGTGATCATGTTTTTTACATAGTCAGCGTGACCTGGACAGTCTACGTGTGCGTAGTGCCTGTTTATGGTTTGGTACTCAACGTGAGCAGTATTGATCGTAATACCCCTTTCTTTTTCTTCAGGAGCACCATCAATATCATCGTACTTTCTCGCCGTTGCCAATCCCTTTTTAGAAAGAATTTCTGTAATAGCTGCGGTGAGCGTGGTTTTACCATGGTCAACGTGACCAATTGTTCCAACGTTAACGTGAGGTTTGTCCCTCTTGAAGGTCTCTTTTGACATCTGTTATCTGTTTTAAAGTTGCGGTTTAAAATTGTAGCTGCATCCCGCAAACATTACTATTACAGGTTGCAAACTGATTTGCTTTATGTTGTTAACTATATAATCTCTTTTGCAAGAGCATTATATCCATTTCAAAAAACTGAGCCGTTAAAGGGAATTGAACCCTTGACCTCTTCCTTACCAAGGAAGTGCTCTACCACTGAGCTACAACGGCTTGTCAATAAGCTGACAGTGCCCGTTGTCAACTGCGTTACCATATGGAGCGGGAGACCGGGCTCGAACCGGCCACCTATAGCTTGGAAGGCTATCGCTCTACCAAATGAGCTACTCCCGCAAAAATCTGAAATTTGAAATTTCAAATTTGAAATTAAAAGAACTGTGGGCAGAGCAGGGTTCGAACCTGCGTACTCGTGAGAGAACAGATTTACAGTCTGTCGCCTTTAACCGCTCGGCCATCTGCCCAAAATCTCGTATACGCCTTTTGCAATTTCTCCAAAACCAATTATAGCTATTGACCGCTATCGTTGCGGTATGATTCATACCTGAAAAAATCCGTAAGGCACTGAGCCAGTGGAGGGATTCGAACCCCCGACCAGCTGATTACAAATCAGCTGCTCTGGCCAACTGAGCTACACTGGCATTTTGTTGAAATTCAACCCTGTAAAGAACTTTGCCCCCAACAGGCTCAACACCTCATTTTTTGGGAAGGCAAAGGTAATGGAAATCTTTAAATGCAAAAATTTATGAAGATAATTTTTTGAGAATAGAACACTATGAAGAACAACCGATTGTGGAAGTATTTAGAAAAGGAAATGAAATGGAAATAAAAAAGACCCCGAATTGAGGTCTTTTTTACTTTATGCGGCTTGCATCTGTTTATCTTTTTTTCTTTTGATCTGTTCGACAATGGAATCCAAAGCGGTGTCAAATGATTCTTCGAAAGACTTGGAAGATTCCTTGGAGAAAAAAGCGTAACGGGGAACTTTTACCTTAATTTCTGCTACTTTGTCTTTGATCTGGTGCGACACATTATCCAGCTTGAGGTACACGTCAATGGCGGTAATCCTGTCGTGGAAATTGTTCAGTTTCTTAATCTTTTTGCTTACATGCTCAAGCAAATTTGACGCGGCATCAAAATGCACAGTTTGAATGTTTACATTCATGATAATCCAATTTAATTTCTGTGAACAATTAATAATAATCCTAAAGAAAGAACTTAGCGCTGCAAATAGCGTTTGCAGCACCTCAAGTTAAGGTTTTATATATAAGATTTCAAATAAAATTTTATTGCAAAACCGTTCCTTTTTTTCTTTTGCGCGGGCTGAAAAAATCAGGCTTTGGGGTGAGCCTTCTTAAACACTTCTTTTAACTTTTCAATATTATTATGAGTATATATCTGCGTTGCAGCAAGGCTTGAATGTCCCAACAGCTCTTTAACGGCATTCAGATCGGCTCCCTGGTTGGTTAGATGGGTGGCAAAGGTATGGCGCAAAATATGGGGGCTCTTCTTCTTAACCGTGGTTACCAGGGAAAGGTATTTTTTTACCACCAAATACACATATTTAGGGTATAATTTTCTGCCCTTCGCGTTTACGAGCAGGTACTCACTATCAAATGGTTTAAGCTCCTTTATTTTTGTAGCCATATACTCCTCTATTGAGTTGGTTATGCCCGCATCAAGAGGAATAATTCTTTCCTTATTTCCTTTACCGAGCACCTTGATGCTCTTTTGCTTAATATCCACCTGGTTTTCCTTAATATTGATCAATTCACTCAATCGCATTCCGGTAGTATACAGCAGCACAAGAATCATCCTTTCGGTAAGTCCTTCCCATCCTGCCCTAAACGCTACATGATTAAAAAGTGTTTCCGTATGCTTCTCTTCAATAAACACCGGCAACCGTTTTGTAATTTTAGGTGAAATGATGGTGGTCATAGGAGTGGACTCCAGCAATCCTGTTCGTAAATGATATTTGAAAAAAGCCTTAAGTGTAGATATTTTCCTGTTTACCGTTTTTCCGGTGTTTTTATTTTTCATCAGATCTGCCAGCCAGGACCGAACATCTGAAGGCAGTATCTCCTGTATATCCCTATCATTCTCTTCTCCATTTCTGATATATTCAAAAAACTGACGCAGGTCATTCATGTAGGCTACGATCGTATGCTTCGAATACCTTTTTTCGAAACTGAGGTAATCAATAAAGGACTGTATTGCCGGAATATGGGTATGTACAGGCATAAAAAAGGTAGCCATAAAGTTATACACTCTACGGCTACCTGTTCAAATTATTTATTGAGCGGGAACTACTTGATATCTATCTTACCAATAGCGATGTTCTGCTTGTAAATCGCTTTCAACACTTCACCCCTGCGCCTTATGGACGGTTTGGTAAACGACTGGCGACCTCTTAATTGAAGCAATATCTTTGCTTTTTCAAACTTCTTCTTATACTTTTTAAGCGCCTTGTCTATGTTTTCGCAATCTTTGGAATCAATAATGAGCATAATGTAATATACCTCCTTTATCAGTTTTAAGGAGCGCAAAGATAATACAAGAAAAGTAAAATCCAAACTAAATTCAAAAATTCCGGGTGGTGTGTTAATTTGCAGCTATGTTTACGGGCATCATAGAATCGCTGGGCAGGGTTACTTCAATAGAACCCAGCGGAACCAATAAAATATTCTGGGTAGCGTCTCCTATCAGTTCCGAACTAAAACCAGATCAAAGCCTCGCACACAATGGTGTTTGCCTTACCGTGGAGGAAATAAGGGAAAACGCCCACCGGGTAACGGCCGTGCAGGAAACCCTGCTAAAAACCAACATGAATGATGGTACAGTGGGCAGTTATTTTAACCTGGAAAGATGTATTACCCCAAGTACCCGGCTGGATGGGCATATTGTGCAGGGACATGTAGATACCACCGCTACCTGCATTGCAAAAGAGGCATTAGGCGGGAGTTGGAAGTTTCGTTTTAACTTTCCCGATCAATTTGCCCCTTTAATTATTGAAAAGGGATCCGTTTGTGTTAACGGCATCAGTCTTACCGCTTTTGAAGTAACCCAAAACAGCTTTGCAGTGGCCATTATACCCTACACCTTTGAACACACCAATATGCAGCAATTAATGAAGGGGGATAAAGTAAATATTGAGTTTGACATGATAGGTAAATATGTGGTGAGGGGTGTGGAATTGAAAGCAGTATTCTTATCAAACCTCAAAAATGCTTAATTAAATATGCTTTAATGAAGAACACCAGCCTTATCAAATTACCTAAATGAAAATTATTAAATCTATTTTTTTTAATAAGAATATTGCGATTATATCACTCATTTGTGCATGGCTTTTTGTACAGCTTATTTTACTTTTCCATCATGGGATTT
>DASUFG010000007.1:0-2696 GCA_036274715.1 Agriterribacter sp. | reverse complement strand
CTGGAAGGAATAGGGCAATAAGTTCGAAAAGGGAAAATTCGAAATGCGAGGGCGGGAAAGACCCAAACCAGAAACGAGAAACAATAAACCAACAGTTCCTGAGATAAGCTGCCAATTTCTGTAATTTACATCCACCAATGCAGTTACAGCAGTCAGCAGGATATAAAATCATAAAGGAATGGTTAGCCCAAAAAGAATGGAAGCCTTTCACATTTCAGGAAGAGACCTGGCAGCATATTATTGAAGGTAAAAGTGGTTTGGTAAATGCACCTACGGGCTTTGGTAAAACCTTTTCGGTTTTTTTTGGCGCTTTAATCAACTTCATCAACAATCACCCGGAAGATTACAAAAGCCAGTCTCCCAAAAAATTACAGTTGCTTTGGATTACTCCCTTGCGGGCGTTGGGAAAAGATATTGCCAGGGCGATGGAAGAAGCATTAGCAGAACTGCACATACCCTGGCGTGTGGGCATACGCAATGGAGATACCCCGGTGGCGGAACGCCAGCAACAGAAAAAAAAACCTCCGGAAATCCTGGTTATTACCCCGGAAAGCCTTCATTTACTGCTGGCACAAAAAGAATACCCTGCTTTTTTTTCTTCCTTAAAAATATTGGTGGTAGATGAGTGGCACGAGTTGCTTGGAAGTAAAAGGGGCGTGCAGGTAGAATTGGCCATAAGCAGAATCGTATCCCTGCAACCGGCAGACGATCACCACTCAAAAGTTCCTCTTATATGGGGTATTTCGGCCACCATCGGTAACCTCGGGGAAGCCGGAGAAGTGTTGCATGCGGCCCTCCCCGCCGATGTTGATCGGGTTACCGTAATTGCGAAATTGCGAAAGAATATTGAAGTGGAATCCATTTTTCCCGACGAGATCGAAAAATATCCCTGGTCAGGTCATCTTGGATTAAGACTGATCAAAAAGGTAATTCCGATCATCAATGCAAGCCGCACAACATTGATTTTTATTAACACAAGGGGCATGAGTGAAATATGGTACCAGGGTTTGCTGAGCGCGGCGCCGGATTTAGCGGGCGCAATTGCTTTGCACCATGGAAGCATAGAGCCTGAACTAAGAAGATGGGTGGAAGATGCCTTGCACAGCGGTATTTTAAAAGCGGTGGTTTGTACCGCCAGTTTAGACCTTGGCGTGGATTTTAGGCCGGTAGAAACGGTAATACAGGTAGGTTCTCCAAAAGGCGTAGCCCGGTTTTTACAGCGTGCGGGCAGAAGTGGTCATCAGCCGGATGCTGTAAGTAAAATATATTTCCTGCCCACCCATTCGCTCGAATTGGTAGAGGCTTCCGCATTGAAGAGCGCTATTTCCGAAAACCTTATTGAAAGCCGCGAACCCATGTTGCTGTGCTTTGATGTGTTGATTCAATACCTATGTACTTTAGCCGTTTCTGATGGTTTTGACCCGGAAACTGTATATAAAGAAGTACTTCAAACACACTGTTATAAGGACATGTCGCGCGATGAATGGTTGCAGGTGCTGCAATTCATAACCGCGGGCGGAGTAGCCTTACAGCAATACGATGAATACAAAAAAGTGGAGATCATTAATGGGTTATACCGAATTACCAATCGAAGAATAGCGATGCGGCACCGGATGCATATTGGTACGATTATCAGTGAGGCTATGTTGAAAGTAAGGTTCATGTCGGGCGGCTATATAGGTGTGATTGAAGAATGGTTTATCTCCCGGTTGGATCCCGGCGCTGTATTTACGCTGGCAGGCAGAAATGTAGAATTAGTAGGCATCAAGGATATGACTGCAATTGTAAAAAAATCAAATTCAAAAAAATCAATTGTTCCGAGTTGGCAGGGTGGCCGGATGCCGCTATCTGCCAATCTCGGAAAAAAATTGCGCGAGGAGTTTAATAAGGCAGGACGAAAAATAACAAATAACAAAAAGCAAATAACAGAAAAAGAAGATAGGGAAATAGATATTCTAAAACCACTGTTTGATTTGCAGCAACAGTTATCGCATGTGCCAAAACACAATGAATTGCTTATTGAGCACATTGAAACCAAAGACGGATTTCATCTGTTTGTATTCCCTTTTGAAGGACGGCTGGTGCATGAAGCTATGGCGGCGATCCTGGCCTGGCGAATCAGTAAAATCACGCCGATTACTTTTTCGTTTGCCATGAACGATTATGGGTTTGAGCTGCTGAGTGATCAACCCATACCAGTAGACGATACCAATGTATACGAACTTTTTTCCCCGGATGATTTATTGATTGATATACAGCGGAGCGTGAATGCAACGGAAATGGCGATGCGTAAGTTCCGGGATATTGCTGTTATTGGGGGACTTATTTTCCAGGGCTTTCCGGGCGAGCACAAAAAAGCACGCCATCTGCAATCATCAGCATCCTTGCTTTTTAAAGTGTTTAACGAATACGACAAAGGGAATGTGCTGGTACAACAATCGTTTCGCGAAGTGCTTGATCAGCAAATGGAAGAAGTGCGTTTACGCAATATGCTGGAGCGCATACAACAATCTGAAATTGTGATCACTTTCCCGGCACAACTCACTCCTTTCTGTTTTCCTATTAAGGTAGACAGCATGCGGGAAAGCCTCACCTCCGAAAAATTGGAAGACCGGGTACGGAAAATGCAGCAGCAGATGGGCTAATACGGCGAGCTTGCCTGTTGTTACAGGGTACAGTCAATTGCCCCGGCGACC
>DASUFG010000006.1:0-5692 GCA_036274715.1 Agriterribacter sp. | reverse complement strand
AACGGCACCCGCCCTGGCCTTGGCTTTGCCCCGGTGTTATCGATATAAGTGCCACTCACATCGCTTACGATTCGCCTGCCCTGCAAGGCATGCCAGAGGTCGGTATAAAACCTGCGCTGTTCGGTGAGCGTGCCACCCTCTACTTCAATTCTGCTCAACCATTTATTCCACTCATCGGCCGATTCTTTTACTACGCGGTCAAAATCCCAATGCGGTAACTCAGCCTCCAGGTTGCGCTTTGCTTCTTCAACACTCACATACGAAATGGCCACTTTCATTTGCCTCACCTCTTTATCTGCGGTGGAGAAATTTACGAATATGCCGGTATGGCTTCCTTCCACTTTATGCGGTGCGGGAATGATTTTTCCGTCCTTCCATCCGCCGAATGCACCGAACGGCTTATCGAATGTGGCGACAAAATAAACGGTAAGCGGCCTGGGTCTTCTCACGGTGGCAGCCATAGTCACTTCTCCTTCAATGCTCGTGTTATTTACGGGCACAACCACCGCGCTTTGCGTTTGCGAAGAGCCCAGCACGGTGGTAAAGTCGAACAGGATATAGCTTTCAGCAGATTGCGGAAAGGTATACCTGTGAAAACCAACCCTGGTAGTGGATGTTAACTCCGCTGTTATGCCATAATCTTTGAGTACTACTTTGTGATATCCCGGCTTCACGATCTCGTCTTCATGAGAATAGGAAGACCCATATGCTGAAGGCCCTACATGTCCTTTAAAGGTTCCTGTGACAGGCAATACCGGTATACCCGAAATTTCCCATCCATGAATGTGGCTAAAGCATTTTATAGAGTCTTCATTGTAACGGTAACCAGTATTCCACGTGCCATCCAATACCATGTCCGGACTTAAATTAACCATGCCAAAAGGCCTGGATGCTGAGCTGAAGAAAAAGAACCTGGAATTGGCTGCATCTACCAGGGGCTCCACCAGGTCTGTTTTTTGCTGAACAGGCATAGGTGCTGACTGAGAAAAAATGCAAGTTGTGCTAAACATCAGGGATATGATCCAGGTAGCGTACTTATTCAGTTGCATAATTTTTTCTTTGTCAGTTGTTTTTAACAGTAAAAAATATCGCAGTCGGGTTGCTATAAACACGCTTATCCGTAGCTGTTAGGTCGCCCTTATTTTTCATTTACATTTGACCTGCGTTCATTGGGCAGATAACAACATATGGCACCGCATACAATACTCTAAAAATGGCCCATCTTATAAAAAGTATTTATTCAGAAATCGTATGCACTTCCGAATAAATACTTTTTTAAGCGATTATTAATACCCCGGATTCTGTTGAAGCTTAGGGTTTGAATTGTCTATTAAACTTTGAGGAAATGGTCTTAAATAGTGTTTAGCCTCTATCTGCGAACTTTTTGCGGTCCACGGATTGTATTTTTTTGCACGTTCGATTAATTTTTCGGTACGTTTTAAATCATACCATCTGCCGTTTTCGCCCAGCAATTCCCTTGCTCTTTCATCAAGAATCATGTCAATGGTTAGATTGCCCGGGGTGGCCCTGTACGATACCGCAGCCAGCGAGCTAACGTCGCCCGGGTCGGCGGCACATAGCGGATCCGAACCTGCATTTGCTCCCAACGCGCGGTCCAGCACGGTGTTGTAATATACATCAGCGCCGCCCAAAGCTCCACCTGTTGCGCCTTTTACTATTGCTTCTGCTGCAATTAAATAGGCTTCTGCAGAACGGAACAGGGCCTCGTTACCCGTTCCACCCCCATCTCCATAAGGAATACCGGGTTGCCAGAACTTCCACATCAGCGGGTAATTGGCATTATATAAGAAGTTACCGGTGCGGTTCGCGAATTCATCGGTATTTAATACCGAGTATTTTTTAGTGCCTCCGGGCACATCTACTCCTCTTTCTGCGGCGGTTAATGCGGGTTGGTTCCATGGCCTGTAAAAGATAACGGTGTCGCCCCGTACAAAATCAACCGTGGTGGTGCTGGATGCTTTGAAGCCATTTACATCCTGCAATGCATAAATGGCCTCAACAAAATCCAGGTCGTAGCGGATGTCTTTCTGGGGGTCAAACAACCGGTACATTGCCGCCGTTGTAACCTGGATAGGCAGGTGACGGTTGTAGTCACTTGTTCGCGTTAATCCACCCGGGGCACCCTCGCCCGTTCCACCAAATTGCGAATGCAGGTTATTTCCCTGGAGTGTTGTGCCCACGCTTGGATCTCCCAGGTAAGTGAGTACATCATCACTATACTGAACGGAAAAAATAATTTCGGGGTCCTTATCATTGGCTACCGATGCTGCTGCGGTAAAGGTTTGGTTGGTAGGATTTTCGGAATGTTGCGGAAATAGAAGTTTGTAGTTCGGTTGTAACGGGTACTTTCCCGATGTAATAATCTTATCCGCATACTGAAGCGCACTTGTAAAATCAGCGGCAGTGCCGCCTAATGCGTTGTTAAAATTCCAGCCCCGGGTTAAATACACACGTGACAGTAAGAATTGTGCCGCGCCTTTGGTTGGCCGGCCATAATCTGATGCTGTTTCGGGGAGTATTGTTTCACATTCCAGCAGGTCGGTGATAATTTGAGTGTACACATCAGCAGATAAAGTGGTGGGCACTTCCTGGCTCGCCTGGGTGGTGGGTGTTAACGGCATTGGAATATCACCCCATTGCTGTACCGCCCAAAAAAAGCACAATGCCCGCAGGAATTTGGCTTCTGAAACGCGGGTGGAATTTAACGCAGCATCCATATCCAGTATATCGGGGGCAACGGAAACAACCGTGTTGCAACGATTGATTTCACGATACAATAAATCAAAAAGTGTCTTGATTTCACCCAGTGAAGAATTCAAACGAACGTCATACTGGTCCAGTGGATTGCCCACTGCGCCAGGCAGGTCTACACCTCCCCATTCCGCGCTCGTAAACATGTCTGTGCCGTTTGACACCAAAAATCTTTGTTGCGTAATATCCCTCAGCAATGGATAACATGACTTTACGAGGTCTTCAAAACCTTTTGCATCTACGTAGTAGTTATCCGTTGTTTGGTTTGAGGGATTCTGTTCATCCAAAAATGTTTTTTTACAACCCGGCGATATGACACAGCCTAAGGCCAGCACCATAGCGGTTAAACGAATAGTTTTAAATATTTTCATGACTATAATATTTTCGGTTGAAGTAAGAATTAAAATCCAATGTTGAACCCGAGCGCATAAATGATGTTGGGAACCTCGTCGATATACGTGTTTGAATTATATTCGGGATCCATGCCATCGTATTTTGTAAACACAAAAGGATTGGTAATCTGTGCATAAACCCGCACTCTTTCAAATCCTATTTTATCCAGCAGGGATTTTGTAAAACTGTAACCAACGGTGATGTCCGAAATCCTTAAAAAACTTGCATCCTGGTATTGAATGGCCTCCCGGTAGGGTTGGGCAGCAGCCACTCCAAAATAATCGTTCGTGGGGTTTTTGCTGGTCCAGTAATTCAATACAATGTGATTATAGCGTGTTCCGGTATATTCTCCCATCGTTCCACTTAACATACCATTCCTGTACTGTGTTCCTTTGCGATAGTAAATAAAGAAAGAGAGATCAAAGTTTTTATAGTCGAATTTATTGGTTACTCCGAGAGTCCAGTCTGGCAATTCCGAACCCAATACCACACGATCGTCAATGGCGTCGGTGGAAGAAATTACTCCATCCTTGTTCTGATCTACTACCTTCACCGAGCCTGGTGCCTGTCCATAACTTTTTGCTGCAACGCTGTCGGCTAATTGCCAGATGCCATCAAACTTGTAGTAAAAATTTGACTTAACGGATGAGCCTACAAAAAGCTTGTTGCCTTTATCAGCCGAAACGCCTGATGCCAGCGCTAATATCTTATTATTGTTTTTTGAAAAAATAAAGGAGGATGTCCAGGTAAGATTATTATTAGACAAGTTAACCGTATTCAGTGCCACTTCTACACCTTTGTTGCCCACCTGCCCTACATTGGCAAATACGGTATTAAAGCCGGTTGAACTTGGTATCTGCGTATTGAGGATGAGGTCTTCTGTTTTTCTGTCGTAAAGCTCAATGGCGGCAACAATCCTGTTGTCCAGGAATCCCATGTTCAAACCAATATTCAATTCCTTGCTTCTTTCCCATTTCAAATCTTTATTACCAAGATTGCCCGGCGCAAATCCGAACGCACTATTGCCATCAAAATCGTAAGGTGTATTTAATACGGTAGCCTGGGTACTATAAGGACTTACAGTGGAATTGCCCACCTGGCCATAACTCACCCGCAGTTTCAAATCAGAAAACAGGTTTGAGTTTTTCATGAAGTCCTCATTTATTATTCGCCATGCTACGGCAGCGGAGGGGAAGAAAGCCCATTTATTGCCTTCCGACAATTGAGAAGCACCATCGGTACGCCCGGTTAATGTTAACAGGTATTTATCGCTGAATGAATAATTAATTCGACCCATATAGGATTGTAAGGTATTTTTTGCGTAGCTGCTCGACACACTATTAATGACGGCCGCCGTGCCCAGGTTATACCAGATAGATGCATACGGAAGTTTGTCAACAGCAATTGCGTATCTTTCGGCAGTGTTCATAAATGCACTTTGAAGCGCTGTTACGGTAATTCTATGGTCTTTATTGGAATAGTCATAGGTCAAAATATTATCGATGGTATAACTGGTGTTATCCCTTGTTTCATAAAAAGCCCTGGGCAAATTAATAGCTGCCCGATCCTTTGAATACGTGCCGCGGTAATCACCTTGTTTTTCGCCGATCACTGATGCGGACAGGGATGAGCGAAAAGTTAATCCCCTGAAAGGCGCGACTTCGATATAGGCATTCCCCATAATATTCGTGGTATTAATCTGGAACTGTACATTTTCGGGGTAAGTATCCAATAATGGATTCGGCACCTGGGCGTCTTTAATTCCCATCCATACCGATAAATCGTTCCACGGTCCTATTGCAGCATCGTTGCCATCCGAAGGGTTCACGAGATCGTCGTAATAAACGGTTCCTGTTGGCCGGGCCCGAAAAGCACTGCGATTCGCTTCAAGCGATCCCCTGGGATTGGTGCTGTAGTTCAGGAAACTGGTTAATCCCATTTTAAGGTATTTATTAATCCTGCTGTCTACACCGGCATTCAGATTGTATTTTTTATACGTATTAGTCGCGTAGCTACCATCTTCCTGTAAATAGCCGCCTGAGACACGGTAAGTGGTATTTTGACCGCCACCCGAAATAGCAAGTGTATTACTTGTTTGAAAGCTTGGTTTATTAATTAATTTTACCCAATCGGTGCTTTTTCCCGAATTGATCATTTCCATTTCGTTGGAGGTAAAGGCCGTGGCTGCGCCGCCATCCATTACTTTGTCTAAAGTCATTTGGTAAAATTGCTGGGCGGTTTGCAGTTCGGGTAAATGCGCAGGGGTTTTATATCCAAAGTAACTGTCGAGCGTATATTTGGGTTTACCTGAAGCTCCTCTTTTGGACGTGATGATGATCACACCATTTGCACCGCGTGACCCATAAATAGCCGTTGAAGAAGCGTCCTTTAAAATATCCATGGTCTGAATGTCGGCAGGATTGATATCTTTTATTCTTCCGCCGATTACGCCGTCGATTACAACCAATGGTTCCGTATCGCCCGTAATGGTGTTTTCGCCGCGGATAGCGATCTTAAATTCGCCGCC
>DASUFG010000005.1:0-3404 GCA_036274715.1 Agriterribacter sp. | reverse complement strand
AAAAGAAATCGCTTAGCCACGCTTTATACTGAGGATGAAAGCAAGCACATACAAAGGGCCCAACCTACCATGAACGTAAATGGAACGCTTTACTCCGATTATCCTAAAATGGATGGTACCTATTTTTCCGGTGGAGGCGGGTTATCTTCGACAGCATACGACTACGCCATTTTTATGCAAATGCTATTAAATGGTGGCGCATACAACGGTAAACGCATCCTGTCGAGAAATACCATTCGTATCATGACTACAAACCAGATTGGAGACCTTAGATTGGGGCACGGCGACAGTTTTGGTTTGGGCTTTGAAATCGTAACAGCCGAAGGCAGTGCATACTCTCTCCGTCCCGAAGGTTCTTATAGCTGGGGTGGTATGTTCAGTTCCTCCTTCTGGATTGATCCGAAAGAAAAGATAGTGGCACAATTTTTTTTGCAGTTGTATCCCAATAGCCACGGTAATATCCATGAAAAATTCAAAACCCTGGTTTACCAGGCGCTTGATGATTAATCGTATCAAATTTTACTCATGAAAAAAGTCAGCTTTATTATTTTATTCTGCTGTGTGGGTTTTGTTTTTGCACAGCAAAAGTCGATGGATTTCGAAAAATACAGCCCGGTATCCACGCTCAAAGTGCCGGCACACGTTCTTACACGAGCAAAGTTTCCTTTTATTGATGTGCACAACCACCAATGGAATTTATCAGAGCAGGGTATCCCCGGCATTGTAAAGGATATGGATAAAATGAATATGGCGGTAATGGTAAACCTGAGTGGCGGCAATGGTGGAAAGCTGAAGGCGATGGTTGAAAATACCCGTAGTACAGCACCCCATCGCTTTATTATTTTTGCAAACATCGATTTCAAGGGAATTGGCGGGCCCGATTGGACAGCAAAGGCGGTAGAGCAATTGGCAGAAGATGTAAAAAATGGTGCGAACGGGTTAAAAATCTTCAAAAATCTCGGTTTTTCCGTAACCGATATCAACGGCAAAAGGGTGACCGTTGATGATCCCCGCCTGGACGCCATATGGTCAAAATGCGGCGAACTCAAAATTCCGGTGCTCATCCATACAGCAGATCCTAAACCTTTCTGGGACAAGCTGGACGAGCATAACGAACGCTGGTTGGAACTGGTTAGTCATCCGAACAGAAAAAGGGAAGCCAATGATCCCGAACCCTGGGAACAACTCATTGAGGAACAACACCGCATGTTTAAAAAACATCCGGCCACTACATTTATAGCGGCTCATTTTGGATGGTATCCGAACGACCTGGCGAAATTGGGCAGTCTATTGAATGAAATGCCGAATGTAATGGTGGAATTTGGCGCAGTAATCGCCGAATTAGGCAGGCAGCCCCGGGCGGCCAGGCAATTTTTTGAACTGTACCAGGATAGGATCATGTTTGGTAAAGACAGTTGGGTGCCAGATGAATACAGCACCTATTTCAGGGTGTTGGAAACAGAAGATGAATATTTCCCCTATCACAAAAAATATCATGCATTTTGGGCGATGTACGGAATGGGGCTCCCGGATAACATCCTTAAAAAGGTATATTACAAAAATGCGTTGCGGATTATCCCCAATATTGATAAAACCCTTTTCCCCGACTAAGTTTTCCAAAATTCCCTTTATCTTGCACCTCCTTAAAATGTTTTGATTGATATGGAATACAGCAAAATTATTTCTGTAACGGGCTTAAGCGGTTTATTTGAATTGTTAAGTTCTAAAGGCGATGGTGCTATTGTACGTTCTTTGGATGATAAAAGCACACGGTTTGTTTCATCCCGCGTGCATAATTTTTCGCACCTTGAAAGTATCGAGATATTTACAGTACGCGATAATGTAAACCTGGCCGACGTTTTTCTCGTGATGCAAAAAAGCGATGCTAAGTTACCCAGCGATAAAGATAATGCCGCTGTAAAAAAGTATTTTGAAACGGTATATCCCGATATTGATTTTGAGCGGGTATATACCAGCGACATGAAAAAGATGGTCAAGTGGCTGCAGATTTTAACGGCAAACAACGTTGAAATCAAGGCTCCCCAGACCGAAGAAGAACTGGAAGAGCCAATTGCGGAAGGCGACAGCAAGGAAGCGAGCAAGCTGGAAAGCGAAACAACAGCTCCAAAAGCCGCGCCGAAGAAGAAAGCATCAAACGAAGACGCGAAAGAAGAAAAAGCCGCTCCTAAGAAAAAAGCAACAACCAGGAGCACGGATGAAAAGGATGCTATTCCCAAAAAGAAAGCCGCTCCTAAGAAAAAAGAAAAGGAGTAATGCAAAGCAGGAGCCAACTGAAAGATTTCAAGTGTCCACTCTTGAATTTTTCCTTTCAATTTTTACAATGAAAAGCATATGATTCAGGCCACCGCCGATATTAAAAGACCGGCAAGACGTTTTATGCCGGAAGATTTCCAGGTAACCACCTGGGAAGCATTGGAACCTTTCTTTAAAGATTTGGCCACCAGAACAATCCATTCAAAAGAAGAGTTGGAAACCTGGTTAAAAGATTCCAGCGAACTTGAAGCGGTTGTATCGGAGGATGCCTGTTGGCGCCAGGTGCGGATGACATGCGATACAGAAAACAAAGCACTGACAGAGGCATTTAATTTCTTTTACACCGATATCCAGCCGCATATTCAACCCTATGCCGATAAGATCAACAGAAAACTGATCGACTGCCCTTTTACAAAGGGGCTGGACCAGGATAAGTTTTTTACCTACCTGCGTTCGGTAAAAAAAAGCATTGAACTTTTCCGCGAAGAAAACATTCCGTTGTTTTCCGAACTCAGCGTAATGCAGCAGCAATACGGTGCGGTGGCCGGAAAAATGACGGTTGAGGTAGGGGGAAAAGAATACACACTACAGCAGGCTTCTAAATTCCTGGAGAGCCACGACCGGGCGTTAAGGGAATCGGTTTACCGTAAGGTGAATGAAAGGCGATTGCAGGATAAAGACATATTGAACGACCTGTTTACCCAATTAATTCATAAACGCCACCAGGTAGCCCTGAATGCAGGCTTCGACAATTACCGGGACTATATTTTCGTAGACAAAGGAAGGTTTGACTACACCAAGGAAGATTGTTTTGATTTTCACGAAGGCGTAAAAAAATATGTTTTGCCATTGGTGGATCTCATCAACCGCAGGAGGAAATCTAAACTAGGCCTTGATCCCCTGCGCCCATGGGATACAGAGGCGGAACCAGAAGGTGTTAAGCCGTTAGCTCCTTTCACCGACGGCAAGGAATTGCTGGAAAAGTCCATGATATGTTTTAACCGGCTACGACCGTTTTTTGCAGATTGCCTTCGTAAAATGAACGAACTGCATCACCTTGACCTGGACAGCCGGAAGGGTAAAGCACCGGGCGGCTACAATATGCCATTGGCCGAAAGTGGTGCTCCATT
>DASUFG010000004.1:0-2398 GCA_036274715.1 Agriterribacter sp. | reverse complement strand
TGCTGTTATGGTGGGCACCTGCGCGAAACAGAGGAAAATAATTTGGTGCAACCCCCGGCGTTGCTCATCGGCACTCCTGGCCGGCTCGGCGACCATATCCGCCGCGGCAATATTACTACCGACACCATCAAAACATTGGTGCTGGATGAATTTGATAAATCATTGGAATCCGGCTTCCAGGAAGAAATGGCTTTTGTCATCCATTCATTACCTGCATTAGAAAAACGCATACTTACTTCCGCTACTGAAGCCGTAGACATCCCGGATTTTATCGGGTTAAAAAACCCGGTGCGACTTAATTTCCTGGCGGAAGCAAATGATAACCCGGAGAAACTGGCATTTAAGATTGTTCAGAGTAAGGATAAAGACAAGCTTGATACCCTCTTTAAACTGATCTGTTATTTAGGGAACCGCTCCACTATTATTTTTTGTAACCACAGGGAGTCCGTGGAACGTACCAGCGAATACTTAACCCGGCAAACCATTACCAATGTATTTTATCACGGGGCGATGGAACAGCAGGAGAGAGATACCGCTTTATGTAAATTCCGGAACGGTACTTCCAATATACTCGTAACAACAGATCTTGCTGCAAGAGGATTGGATATTCCCAATATCCGTTATATCATTCATTTTCACGTGCCACATACCGAAGAAATGTTCATTCATCGCAATGGAAGAACGGCGAGGATGGAAGCCAGTGGCACCGCCATTCTTATTCTATCGCCGGAAGAAAAGCGGCCGGGGTATGTTCCTGCAGACACCGGGGAAATTCAACTACCCGATAATTACCAGTTACCTGAAAAACCGAAATGGTCAACCCTGTTTATTGCAGCCGGGAAAAAAGATAAAGTAAATAAAGTGGACATTGTGGGCTTCCTGGGCAACCAGGGCAAACTAAAAAAAGAAGATATAGGCTTGATTGAAGTGAAAGATTTTTTCTCTTTTGTCGCCGTGAGGAAAGTAAAAATGGGTGAAACATTGCGACTGATCAAAGACCAAAAAATCAAGAATAAAAAAGTCAAAATTGATATAGCCAGGTAAGTTCACGGAGTGTTCCCGGAACAACTCATACTATTAATGGCGCAATTCGTTCACCTTAACTTTTTATAGAAAAACCAAGGTAGGAGATTTGTGGTGAGCAGGTTATTGAAGTGCATCAGCCTTTCAGGAATCAACGATGTTTTTTTGCGCAATCCACCGGTGCGATCCATGGATCGGGGCTGTGAACAATATAAATATCAGATTTTGAATGAGCATTGCTTTTTAAAACCGATTATTATGATTCATGGATATATTTGTGCGGTAATAAAATTAGAGATATAAAGCGGTATAAATATCGAATGATGGCTATGAAAAAAATAGTAGGTGTTATTGTTTTGTTTTTAAACACGTCAATAACTTTTTCACAAGAGCAGAACCTGAAACTGTGGTATAAGGCGCCGGCAGACGCATCGGTAAAAGATGTAGACAATGGCTGGAAAAATGATGAAGAGTGGCTAAAAGCATTGCCTGTTGGAAATGGCTTTTTGGGAGCCATGGTGTTTGGCGATGTAAATAAAGAACGGCTGCAGTTGAACGATAAGACCTTGTGGAGTGGCAGCGTTGCGGACAATGACAATCCCGATGCTTTTGCTTCGCTGCAGGAAATCAGGAACCTGTTGTTTGCCGGAAAGTACAAGGAGGCCACCGAACTCACCAATAAAACGCAGGTGTGTAAAGGCGCAGGCTCAGGTAACGGCAACGGCTCAACGGTGCCTTTTGGCTGCTTTCAAACCCTGGGCGACCTCTGGATCGATTTTAAAGCGAAAGGATCGTATAAAAATTATTACCGCGACCTGGATATCATTAATGGTATTTCTTCGGTGCAATACGAACAACATGGAACGCAGTTCAGGCGCGAAGTTTTTGCCAGCTTTCCTGCCAAAGCATTGATCGTGCATTTGACAGCCTCAACAGCCAAAGCCCTTTCTTTTACGCTGGATATTAACCGCCCCGAAAGGTATGCCGTTACCACGCAGCAAAACAGCCTGGTGATGAGAGGTACCATGAGCAATGGTACAGGTGGCGAAGGCATGCAATATAAAGTATCGGTAACTCCATTGCTCAAAGGCGGCAAGCTTTCTGCAACCGGTAATAAATTGGAGGTATCGGATGCCGATGAAGTAACAATAGTAATCACCGCCGGTACAAATTATCGTTTGCATTATCCTGATTATAACAATGCCAATTATGAAGCAGAACTGGATCGGGTTACGGCAGGTGCGGTTCGTAAAAGCTATGCCGTGCTCCGGCGGGAGCATGTTCAGGATTTCTCTTCTTTTATGAAGCGCGTAACACTGCAGTTGGGCGACAAAGGAAATGCGGACCTGCCAACAGATGAACTTTTACAGAAGAA
>DASUFG010000003.1:0-7043 GCA_036274715.1 Agriterribacter sp. | reverse complement strand
ACCCTCGACCTGGTGATCGGCAATTGGTATACCGCAAAGGAAATATCTGAAATGGTAAGGCAAGCATTTGGCACCAGGTATTATAACCGCATTTTGTATTCCCTGCATGAACAACCCGATGGAACGTATAAAATCGCGTTTGATATTGTTGAAAACCCACTGAGCTTTGCTAAGGTGGGATTACATTATGACAAATTCAGCGGTATCAGTGCCATTGTTAATTTCACCACCAGGAATTTTTTTACCACTAATTCCCGGAGTTTGGTTACACTAAATATTGGTGACAACTTCCGTGCAAGAGGGGAACACCTGCAGTACCTGGGTCGTCATAAAAACTTTTCGCTTTCCCTTGGTGCCCAATACGACCGTTTTGACATCAATACTTATAGCCGGTACAATGCAGATAAAGCGTACAAAGAAACGGGTTTATATAAAAGGCAATACTCCTGGTTCAATGCGAAGACGGCTTTCTCTTCGAACAGAAAGCTGTCGACAGGACTGGGTTTTCGGATGGAATTTATTGATTATGCCCCGATTATTTCTGCACCTATTGAATTAAATGGTTCCACCAGTTTTCCTACCGCTTATCTGTTTTTGAAATATAATGTTTTGGATAAACCCATTTTCCCTTCAAGAGGTATAAAAATAGACGCCGAAGTGGGGCAGGTGCTCAAACAAAGTAACGAGGTTGAAATTATTAAGGATGGAATACCCGATCCCGATGCTCAATCGCTCATTTCTACCCAGCCCTATAGCAGGGCCGTTCTAAATATAGAAAGCTATTATCATCTTTCATATAAAACAACGGTATTAGCTTCCATGCAATCAGGTGTTAATATTCAATACACCAATAACGTGATGAACGAGTTTTCGATAGGTGGGCTGATTCCCTTGTATAATAACCAGATTACTTTTGCGGGCTTGCCCGAAGCCTTTACCTATGCGCCAACCGTGGCGGCTTTCATGGGTGGGGTTCGTTATGAGTTTTTATCGAGTACCTATGCTACGGCGAGAGCGAATATATTGTTTACCAACTTCATTAACAGCAGTGTTTTTTTTAATAACCCCAATTTCTTTTCGGGGTATGCACTTACCTTCGGTTACAACTTCGCATTAGGTCCTTTGGAAATTAGTGCGATGTACAGCGACCAGGTAAAAAAATTAAGTTCTTATGTAAGTTTTGGTATCAGTTTTTGATCAGCTTTTGCAAACTTTGATAAAATCCCCCACCAATTCACTGATCAATTTTCCTGCCCATGGGTTGGTTTGGCCGCTCACCAGCTGTTCAGCCCCTTCGCAAATATGCAGGTAAGCTACTTTGGCGTAACTGGAAACAAATGAAATGTACTGGCGGGCATGCAAAGAAGTTAACCCGGAAGTAGCAGTGGCGCTGGCCAGCATTTGCCCAATACTGTCTAAATCCAGTTCAATTCCCGTATAGCCATCTTCCGTAAACGAAATGGCTTGTACCACCGCCTGCCTGAAATTCATTTTTTCGCGGAGAAATATGTCTTCAAAGCTGCTGTATTGAATATTAATATCGTTGTACAATTCATCCATCATAGGTTGACTGTTATATCCTTCCTGCAGACCCACCACGGCATACCGGTTAAGATAACCTTCTTCCTTCGCATAACGAAAACCGTTACCACTGTGGCGGCCTTCCATTGAACGGTAGTCTGCATGTGCATCTGCGTTAATTATGTTTAATTGCGCGTGGGCAAGCTTTCCCGCTTTGTGCAATCCCTTTGCGGCTCCCTTAATAAGCGGGTAGGCATTATTATGTCCACCACCTATTACAACCGGTATTTTCCCTGCAGCAGTAATCACTTTGATTAATGCTTCTGCTTCGGCGTCAATAATATTGGCTACCGCATGCCGGCAGGCATCCACCAGTTCTTCTTCATTTTTTGCATTGGAAAAGATCATCGATTTAACGTCGCTGAAGTCAAAATGCCCCAGGGCTATCACTTCTTCTCCGGAAAAACTGTCTGTGCTTTGTAAGCCGCAAAACGCCTTTAAAAAAGACAGCCAGGCAGTATCTGTTCCACCCGTTCCGTAGTTGGCTATCACGCCAATATCTTCAGGTATACCCAAAACAACGAACGCGGCTTTTGATTCGAGTAGTGATTCATACAGCGCCCCTTCATTTACTGTTTGCAAACATTCTCCCAGCTTTGTTTCAAAACGTCGCAAGCGGGTAAGGCTCAATATATCCTGTCGTTTATAAAAACGGAAATGCGGGTATCCCATACAGATGGTTGTTTTATGATAAAATGATAAGCAATAACGGCAACGGTATTTAATCATTCGTTGTACAAGAGGTCATTGACCTGCTGAACATCCCGGCATCACAAAGGCAGCAAAAGATACACATTTCTGTTCAGGAAATGTATTCGCCGCCAATCATTACCCTATTAATACAGTTGCTGCTGAAAGCATAGGGCAGGTAAGCGAGGGAAGGGATAGGTTGAGTAAATATCAGATTGGCCTTTTTCCCCGTGGTGATGCTGCCGAGTATATGCCCATAGTCCATCGCGTAAGCGCCGTTTAGCGTAGCTGCGTTAATCGCTTCTTCGGGGAGCATTTTCATTTGTATACAACTAAGCGACACCACGAAGTTCATATTACCCCCAGGTGACGAGCCGGGGTTATAATCCGTAGCGAGTGCAATGGCGCAACCGGCATCAATTAATTTACGTGCGGGCGGGTAAGGCATGCGTAAAAAAAATGCCGCTGTGGGAAGCAGGGTGCAAAGTCCTTTCCAGGTGCCACTGCAGGAAGCCTGCGCAAGCAGTTCAATATCTTTTTCCGGCATGGTTTCAAGATGATCCAGAGACAGTGCATTAAGCCTTAGTCCGGCTTCAATACCGCCAATGCTGTTGAGTTGATTGACATGGAGTTTGGGTTTTAACCCATGTTGAAGCCCTGCCCGGCATAAAACTTCGGTTTCAGCTGCCGAAAAAAATCCGTCCTCACAAAATACATCCATATAATCTGCCAATTGCTCTGCGGCAATTACAGGCAGCATTTCGTCAATAATGTTATGTATATATTGATCATGATCGTTCTTAAAAGCAACGGGGTAGGTATGAGCACCCAAAAAAGTAGAACGGATATGCAGGCTTGATTTTTCTTTTAGTTTTTTGATGACGCGAAGCATTTTTATTTCGCCTTCTACCGTTAACCCATAACCGCTTTTTATTTCAATAGCGCCGGTACCCTGTTCACTGATCTCAGTTAATCGCTGCCAGGCCCGGTTAAACAATTCATCTTCGGAGGTTTCGCTGAGTTTTTTTGCTGAATTCAGTATACCCCCACCTTTAGCGGCAATTTCAGCATAGCTTAATCCTTTTATTTTGTCTATAAACTCTTCTTCGCGGCTTGCTGCAAATACCAGGTGTGAATGGCTATCGCACCAGGCAGGTAAAACAAATCGGCCGGAGGCATCAATAGTCTGTTGTTTACCGGTTGTGGGAATGGATTTGTCGGTCATTAATCCATATCCTGATATTTCATCACCTTCTATCAGCAGCCATGCATTTTCCAGGCAAGGTAATTCGGCCAGGGCACTGCCATGCAGTATGTGTGAAGTTTCCCGCACATTAACCAGGCATTTGATATTCGTAATAAGTGTTGAATGCATAGTATCGGGTAATCCTTTTCAAAAGTCGGAATATTAAATGAAAGGAATGGCTTTTTATAACATATAGCAGGAGGCAGGAATACATATAAACCCCTCATACTTTTGATCGTACGAAACTAAAAAAAACCGCGCGGCGTTTATTATTCAGCTTGCAAAGGAAGTTCTTAATGATTGGCAGTGGCCAGGCTTTCCTGGATGTTCCTTAGCTGGTGCAGGTGCCGCTGGGTATGGTATACCGCAAAATGAGCCCATTCATATTTCGTGAATTTCCCAACACCGGGTAATTCGAAGGAAATGCAGATTTCCGATAAATCCATTGTTTTCACGGCTTCAACCAGGTTGAGGGTTATGGTTTTCAGGGATTGCACCATGCTTTCTTTTTCAAGGATGGCATTGGAGGGGATGATGAAATCCGGGGCGCTCATTTTAGTATCAAAATCCAGCAGAAAAGACTTGATCATTTCGTTTTTTTTACCGGCTGGTCTTGCTGTTGCATTGGCGGCTCCTTTCATCACCCCTGCTATAGCCGACAACGATTTACCAATATGATCGCTAACCTGGGCTGGCGTCCAGCTACCTTCGAAAGGAACCCTGTTAAAATGTTCCGGCTTAAAAGAATCCACTAATTGTATAAGTGCAGTGATGGTGCTTTCTACCGTTGCGAGAATTTCCTTGTTCATAAAAAAGCGTTTGTTGTGTTACGGGCAATTGCCGGTTATCAAATTGCGGCCAGCGTTTTCCTGCCGCGGTTCAATTTTTAGTTTGACTATAGCCCGCGGCAAGGGGCTGGGTGGCCAACACTATTTCATCGGGCAATATTTCAGCGTTAAATCCAAAGCCTTTTAAAAAATTGATTACAGCACCGGCTCGTACCGAACCTGTGGTATTAACGATACGTAGAATTTTATCACAGTCCTGCAAATCAAAATTTGCCGTGTAACCCGTAAAGTTTTGATGTATCATGTTAACCAGCATGCTGGCATACTCTTCGTTTGTTACATTGGTCTTGAAAACTTCTATCATGCGCAAAAATTGTTTGTGACTTCGTACGTACCAGGATAAAGTATCATGATCAAATATGGCTTGTTCACCAGCAATGTTCTGTTTTTTGTTGTGATTATAAGTATTGCATATACAAACCTACTGTCAATATATTGGTAGTGAGGGGTGCAAATCCGGCAATTTCAGGGGTTGATTGCGACAGTGAAATGTTTTACTTTTAACCCATGAAAAATATATCCATCCTTGTGCCATTGGGACATAGCAGCCTGCCCAATATTGATGGTACGCTCCAGATATTTACCGAAACGAATGGAATTCTTGCAGCGATGGGAAGGGCTCCCTTGTTTAATATTAAGCTCGTGGGACTTTCCAAAGAAACAAGCCAGCGAAACGGTTTGTACATTATAACTCCAGATTATTTGATCAGTGAAGTTCCCAAAACAGACCTCATTATTGTTCCTGCTATGCATGGCGACCTGCAGCAGGCGCTGGAACTTAACCGGGCCTTTACACCGTGGGTAATACAGCAATATAATAATGGAGCAGAACTCGTGAGTTTTTGTGTGGGTACTTTTTTTCTGGCCAAAACGGGTTTATTAAAGGGAAAACAATGTGCCACGCATTGGAAATTTGCGAATACATTCAGGAATATGTTTCCGGATGTGAAACTGGTGGACGATAAAATTATGACGGAGGCGGATGGCATTTATACCAGTGGAGGGGCTTATTCTTTTTTAAACCTGTTGCTATACCTGATTGAGAAATATGCGGGGCGTGATGTTGCTATTCTTATTGCCAAAGCATTTATGATTGATATTGACCGCCACAGCCAGTCGCCGTTTATAATATTCCAGGGGCAAAAAACGCATGAAGATCTACCTGTAAAAAAAGCACAGGAGTTTATAGAAAATAATTTTGAAGAGAAGATTACGGTTGACCAGCTGGCGTCGATGTTTGCCCTTGGCCGCAGGAGCCTTGAACGCAGGTTCAAAAAAGCCACCTCCAATACTGTTACAGAATATATTCAACGGGTGAAAATTGAAGTGGCTAAGAAAGACCTGGAAGCAGGGCGTAAAAACATTAATGAAGTGATGTATGAAGTAGGCTACAATGATGTGAAAGCATTCAGAACTACTTTTAAAAAGGTTACGGGCCTGTCTCCGGTTGAGTATAAGCATAAATACAGCAAAGAAGCTATTATAGCTTGATTTATTTGATGATACCCGGCATTAAACAGGCAATGGAATGTGATATCGTTACTCGTTAATGCAAATTGCTTTTTCGTAAATTAAATAATGGTTGACGGATTGCCGGACAACTTTTAGTTTTCTCATGGTAATGCCGGGGCTCGCATTTTTACCGGTACTCTTTTTATTTTTTTGGATATAATCTTACATTAATATTTTACCTTTCCTGAAGTAAGTGCAACCCCCTTTGTGGATGAACCTCAGTTAGTAACCCACCTTAAATCCCGCGCCGACAGATACTAAGTAACAATAAGAAGCCTTTTATGGAAAATGTTTAGTACCAAAATATTTTTTTAACTAATCAAAACAATAGCATGAGTATTGAAATCCTCGCAGGCGGTTCTGCCCAGGAAAAAACAGCGTATTTAACAGCGATTGCCTCCATTACTACAACGGATAATGTGGCCTCGGATGAAGAGTTGCAGTACCTGCTAAACCTGGCATCACACGCGGGTTTGTCGGAGTCCGACAAGGTTGTAGTGCAACAGGCTGCATTGGATACAACAGGCAGCGGGTTGAAACCGGCATTGGATACTTTAAAATCGAGTGAACTTCGTTATTCTTTAGTAACCGACCTGATTGCATTTGCAGAATCGGATAGCAATCTCGCAGCTGAAGAAAAGGAACATATTGCGGATGTGGCACAATATCTCGGTATCAGTGCGCAACAACTGGACGCTTTGAATGCATATGTGCAACATGCGGCCAGCCAACCGCAGGAAGCTTTTGCTGCAGCGGCCGCACCGGCTGCAGGTGGCGGTTTACCCGATAGCCTTGGCATAGGCAATACACTGCAAAACTCGGGTATCAACCTGGGAAGTGTAGCTAAGGGACTGTTGAGCTTTGTTGGTCCAATGATCCTTAGCAATCTCATGTCTAAGGGACTGAACAGGGGAAATACCAACCCTAATGCCGGGATGGGTGGACTGGGCAATCTCGGTTCGTTGTTGGGCGGGTTAACCAGTGGAAGAGGAATGTCGGGCATGGGAGGTCTTTTATCAGGTCTTTTGAGATAACAGGAACTGATCGGATTATTATCCCTGTAATCTGTTTCCCGGTCAATTATTGAATTCAAAGTCAATTGTTCGGAACATAAACGATGGAAATAAACGAAAACCGGAACGACAGTGTAAAATATTGCCATTCCG
>DASUFG010000002.1:0-5952 GCA_036274715.1 Agriterribacter sp. | reverse complement strand
AAATCCAACCAGGTGCAAATACAAATCAAATCTTCAGAGGCATGGTTTGCATTCAGGGATGGCAGGAGATCTGAAGCGCTGGAACTCATGAATACGGCTGCTGATATGCAGGACAAAACAGAAAAACATCCCGTTACTCCAGGTGAGGTCGTTCCTGCAAGAGAATTATTGGGAGATATGTTATTGCAAATGGATAAACCCCGCGAAGCCCTTGAAGCGTATGCAGCAGACCTGGAAAAACATCCTAACCGGTTCAATGGTCTTTATGGCGCCGCTTTAGCAGCTGAAACATCGGGTAATGTTGAAATGGCCAACATGTATTATCGTCAATTATTAAATATCGCAAATCGCGCCCAACAAGAACGGACTGAACTAATGTTGGCAAAGCGGTTTTTGAAAAGCCATAAGCATTTATGAAGGAATGCATTTTTGACTTAGATAAAATCTGCGAATAGTATATAGTAAAGCATCACAACAAAGTGAATGCAGCTTATATTTTTAATAAGATAATATTTTTTCTTTTCGTGCTTGTATAAAGCAAAAACCTTCCTATATTCATTTAAAGAACCCAATCACAGAATTCAAAAGGATGGAAATAATACACGTGAGCGCCGAATGTTATCCCGTTGCCAAGGCAGGGGGGCTGGGCGATGTTGTGGGTGCGTTGCCCAAATACCAGAATGAACTGGGCAATATTGCCAAAGTGGTAATGCCTATGTATAAAACGAAGTTCTTGTTGGAGAATGAATGGGATGTTGTTCACAAAGGAAGAACAAATATTGGTGACAGGTGGTTTGATTATACCGTTATCAAAGAAAGAAAAAATAAACTGGGATTCGACCTGTATCTCGTAGACATAAATGGTCTGCTTGATCGGGAAAAGATATATGGATATGATGATGATACGGAACGGTTCACGGCTTTCCAGGTGGCTGTGGTAGATTGGATCGCGGTATGGGCACACCGCCCGGGTATCATACATGTACACGATCACCATACCGGCTTAATACCATTTATCATTAAGCATTGTTACAAGTACCAGCATTTGCATGAAATCCCTACCGTGCTTACCATACACAATGCCCAATACCAGGGTATCATGGGATGGGACAGAAGTTATTTACTGCCCCCATGGGACAGCTGGAAATGGGGTATGCTCGACTGGAAGAACTCCATCAATCCACTGGCTTCAGGTATCAAATGCGCCTGGAAAGTGACCACGGTAAGCATGAGTTATCTTGATGAATTGCGGCAATCCGCCAACGGACTGGAAGATTTATTTGAATATGAAAAAGGCAAATGCTCCGGCATTTTAAATGGCATTGATGCCGATGTGTGGGATCCTGCAACGGATAGCTACCTCGAAGATCATTTTACTGTGGCAACAGCAACCGAAGGCAAAGCAAAAAGTAAACGAAGGCTTTGTGAAACGTTTGACCTGGATCCCGATAAACCATTGATTGTTTTTATCGGGAGACTGGTAGGAGAGAAGGGCGCCGATATTTTACCTGCGTCGATCAGCGACAGCTATTATTATATTGGAAGGAAAATGAACTTTCTGATATTGGGAAGCGGCTTTCCGGAGGTGGAGGCACAACTCACTTCTCTACAAAAATTAGCACAGAAAGATTATAATGCTTACATTGGTTACAATGAATCGTTAAGCCATTTGATGTATGCCGGGGCTGATTATTTATTGATGCCCTCCAGGGTAGAGCCTTGCGGCTTGAACCAGATGTACGCCATGCGATATGGCACCATACCCATGGTACGCCGGACGGGCGGACTAAAAGATACTGTAATTGATTATGGCGAAAAAGGAGGCTATGGTATTGTTTACAACTGGGCTTCGGTTGGCGATATTACCCAAGGGGTTTGGCGCGCAGTAGATTTGTTCGAAGACAGGGAAAAGATACATGAGGTAAGAGAAACAATGATGCAACTTGATTTTAGCTGGCAACACAGCGTTCGCCAGTATCTTGATTTGTACGAAGGACTATTGCCCGAAAAGAAAGATACCGGCAAAGACGAGGAGCCTGTTAAAGAATGACCTTAAATTTAATTTCTTCAATACTTAATTGTTTTGGCTATGAAAAAAAGTGTGATCGCCGTTATATTAGGAGGTGGTGCTGGTACACGCCTTTCGCCCCTGACCGCTACACGAAGCAAACCCGCCGTTCCTATTGCCGGTAAATATCGTTTGGTTGATATCCCCATTTCCAACTGTTTGAATTCCGACATTGCCCGGATGTATGTGCTTACCCAGTTCAATTCGGCGTCGCTTAATAAGCATATCAAAAACACGTACCATTTCAGTATTTTCAGTAAAGCCTTTGTTGATATTCTCGCCGCTGAGCAAACGCCCGACAACCCCGGTTGGTTCCAGGGAACGGCAGATGCGGTGAGGCAGTCGTTACGCCACTTACAGCAACAGGAATTTGATTACGTATTGATTTTGTCGGGCGATCAGTTGTACCAGATGGATTTCAGTGAAATGCTGCAAAACCATGTTGATAAGGAGGCTGATATATCAATTGCTACGATACCGGTTGGGTCGAGAGAAGCTCCGGAATTCGGTATCCTGAAGGCCAACGAAGAACAATTCATCACTTCTTTTATTGAAAAGCCCAAAAAGGAATTGCTGCCCGAATGGACCAGCGATACAGGTGAAGAAATGCAGCAGGCCGGAAGAATATATCTGGCTTCTATGGGTATTTATATATTCAACCGCAAATTGTTGTTTGATATGTTGCTCGACGTTCATAAAGATGCAACTGATTTTGGTAAGGAAATTATTCCCGATTCCATTAGTACCCATAAGGTGGTGAGTTACCAATACGATGGATACTGGACCGACATTGGAAATATCTATTCTTTCTTTGAAGCCAACCTGGCACTTACCGAGGATATTCCTCCTTTTAACCTGTTCGATAATTCCAAATCTGTATACACCCGGCCCCGCATGCTGCCGCCGGCAAAAATCAGCGGAAGTACGTTGGAAAAAACCATTATCGCTGAAGGTTGTATTATTAATGCATCCCGTATCGAAAAAAGTGTAACGGGGATACGTACGCGCATTGGACATGGGTCCACCATAGTGAGCACCTATGTGATGGGCTGCGATTATTATGAAACCCTGGAGGATATGCAAAGTTCAGCCCTGCGTGGCCTGCCTAAAATGGGAATCGGCGAAAGATGCTACATCCGAAATGCCATCATCGATAAAAACTGCAGGATAGGCAACGATGTGCGGATCAATGGAGGCAGTCATATGCCCGACTCCGATCATCCGTTGTATACCGTGAAGGATGGCATCGTGGTGGTGAAGAAAGGTGCAATCATTCCTGATGGGTTTGTGATTTAATGCATCGATACATCATATTCAGAGATTGTTACTTGCCGGAATAGTCATTCCGGCAAGGTTCATATTGAGGGACTTCTTTCGGATTTTGATTTGCGGGATTCGGGCTTCTGTTTTTTGGTTCCTGGTTCTTCCCTTCGAATTTCAAATTCTGGAATTCGATTGTTGTATTTATTTCCCCACCTTATCCCTTCGTTCCTTCATTTCTCTCCAGGTAGTTAAGATAATGCCTTCTTTTTCTATGAAATTTTTTAAGGCTGGATCTATCATGGCCAGGTAATCGCCTCTGCGTGTTGGTCCTGAATCAGAAATGTATTGAAACACTTCGGATGTATTGGTACAATGCATAATAATCATGGTGATGCCGGGCTTCAGCGATTGCAGCACTTCGATATACTTTTGTGTTTTATACGCCTGTAGCTTTTTATCGTCTGCATAGATTTCCGGGGTGGGTTTCCAGCTGTAGCTGTCGTTATATAAATCGTCCAGCACCGGCAGACCGGCCTCCCATAATTTTTTGCCAGCGGTACGCGCCATTTGTAAATCGGCTGATGTATTTTTCATTTCCTGTGCAATTAAGGTATTATGTCCGCCTGGAAACATAACAGGTATATGATAATCGATACCAACCTTGATATAGCGCTCAATAAATGCAGGTGTTGCAAATAGTGTACCCATATGGGAATCAATATGGGTAGGTTCAAATCCCATTGTTCTGGCCCTCTCTACCTGTGCCCTGATTTCCGTTTCCACCTCATCGGCACTGGCGTGTTTAACCACATCGGCAACGCCCCGCCAAAGCGCTCCCTCCGGATCTGTTAAACCCGGCGTTTTTGGCTTTCCGCTTAAGGGTCCCCACCGGTAATCCTTCCACTCAGAGGTGAGGGTAAGGTGTAAACCTGCGTCTATTCCGGGATGTTCCTTCATATAATGCACAAATCCCGGTACCCACGGACAAGGCATCATCACACTGCAGGAATTGGCAACTCCTTTTGTGATGGCTTCAATGCCACCCATATTCGAATCGTACGACATGCCCATATCATCTATGTGTAGTATGATTATTTTAGCATTTTTCGGGTAACCCAATTTTTCAGCGTAACTGGGCCCGGTTTGGGCTGTTGAGATATTCAGCAATAGTACCGTTAGCACAAAAGTGAAAACAAACTTCATGGTTATTGTGTTTTAATATGGACGATACAATGCAAAGAGATGCATGAAATGGACATGTACTCAAATATAAATACAAGTATGTTAATGAAAAGAAGGACAGTGTATCAAATTTGTTTAATGAATGTTGAATACCCGAACGACAGACGTTATCTGGCGGTTGTCACCCGCAGCGATGGCTTCTCTTTTTGCCTCCAACTCAGGACTTCATATGTTTCCAGTTGCGCGATTTCCCTTCTTCCAGCCACTGCAGCATGGTGTTGATGCGTTTATCCCGGGTAGGTTCGGTTTTGGCATCGGTTATCCATTCGATATATTCTTTTTTATGACTGGGACTGAGCTTTGAGTAGGCTATCAACGCCTGTTTATTTTTTGTGATCGTTTTAAGCAGGTATTCTGGTGCATCTGGTTTACTTTGAGCCGGCTTCGGAGCTGAAGCCAGTTTTGTTTTTTCTTTGTTCAATTTTACCGCTTCTTTTAGATAAGATAGCATTATTTTATCTGAAGGGAGATCGGTGAGTTTTTCTATTCGGCCAAAATGTCCAATCGCGGTTTTTTCATGCTGTTTAAAGATATGGTGCTTGTCTGTCATCAACGATGCTTTCCAGAACGTGAAAGCGCAATGCTTTTTGAAAGCCGCCATACTGCAGAGTATGGCGCCATTATATAAAAAATGGGGAAACCCCCATTTAATGGTCTCCACTACATCGGGGCAACTGGCATGCACCAGGCTTCGGAGATGGTTTAGAATGGGCTGCGCAAAACCTTCTGCGTTCAAAATGTAAACGTTAATGCGTTTATCAGTAAAGGGCATAATCAGCGGCTTAAACGGGATAATACTTTTTGAATTCGTTTGCGCCTGCTTTCCTGTTCCACCACCGGCAGGCGCCCGCACAGCAGTTGGGTGAATGCTTCACGTTCATCTTTGCCTATTACCGGCAAAGCCTTTTCGGCATACATGGGCAATTGATTAACCGGGCAGGCACTGATCTCTTCCATCAACAATGGAAACACGGTGGGTGTATATTTTTTTGTTCTGGACAATGTTACCAATATGTTTACATAGTGGTCCCTTGTAATAATCGAGCCATTGGCCGCTACGCGTGTTAGTTTGGGGAGCGATTTAAATACCGGTCCGGGCTGAAGTGCTGTGATATAATCCAGGGCCGTCATGGCTCCCCATTGCATCCTGTTATCCCCGCTGTTGAGCAATTCAATAAATGGGGTATAATAATCCTTTAGTAATGCGGCATCATGTTCAGCAATTTCGTATAACACTTTTATACAATCATATTGTATTTTTTTTGACTTGCCATCCAGGTGAAATATTAATTCTTCAATAGCTTTTTTGTCTTTTGATGCGATAATATCTTCAGCCAAAATGATATTGATCGCTTGTTTTCTTTGACCTGCTGCTGAAG
>DASUFG010000001.1:0-5635 GCA_036274715.1 Agriterribacter sp. | reverse complement strand
CGATGATCGGACTGGCATTATTTGCCACTAATATTTCGTGCTTGCATCTGGTAAGTCTTGCACAAAGCGGCTTTGATACGGGTTTACTGAATGGGAATTTTGAGTGGATGGCGGCATTCACTTTAATATTGCTGGCGCTGTTTTTTGTACCCTTTTATATCCGTTCAGGTGTGGTAACGCTCCCCGACTTTTTAGAGAGGCGATATAACCGGCATTGCAGGGATTGGCTGGCCTTCATTTCTATTATCTCCGCTATTATTATTCATATTGCTTTTTCTTTTTTGGCAGGCGGCATTGTGCTGGAAACCTTGCTGGGCATCAACATGTACTATAGCATCATCATCATTGCCTTGCTCACCGGACTGTATACTGTAATTGGCGGATTAAGGGCGGTGGTGGTCACCGAATCTATTCAAACCGTTGTGCTGGTAACCGGCGCCGCTATCATTACCATTGCATCACTGCACAAAATGGGCGGCTGGGATACCATGGTTAATGTACTAAAAGAAAAAAGCGCAATGGATAAAATTTCAATGATCCGCCCGGCCGGTGATATCAGCGGCATGTCGTGGATTGCTGTTTTTTTGGGATACCCGGTATTAGGCATCTGGTATTGGTGCGCTGACCAAACGATTGTGCAAAGAGTGCTGGGCGCCAAAGATGAAAACCATGCCCGGGTAGGATCCTTATTTTGCGGCTTCATAAAAATATTGCCTGTTTTTATTTTTGTATTGCCGGGCTTATTGGCATATACACTTTACCAAAAAGGATTATTGAATTTAGATAGTTTGCAGCAGGTAAACGAACAGGGGCTGACAGTGGTAAATACAAAAGGCATTTATACCCTGATGATCACACAATTGGTTCCTACGGGTTTGGTAGGCGTTTTGGTAGCGGCTTTACTCTCAGGACTGATGAGCCAAATTTCAGGAGCCCTGAATTCTATCGCCACTTTAGCGAGCTATGATTTGTACAAAAGATTTAAACCAAATACAAGCGACAAACAACTTGTGAAAGTGGGCAGGTGGTCTGCCTCCATCGCTTTAGTTGCCTCCATCGGTTTATTACCACTATTAAACCAATACCAAAGTTTATTTGAAGGAATCAATGATATCATCGCGCATATTGCACCGCCGATTACCTGCGTGTTTTTATTGGGCGTATTCTGGAAAAAAGCTTCGGCAAAGTCGGCCCAACTGACACTGTGGATTGGTTCATTACTCGGCGCTGCTGTGTTTGCTATTAATAAACTGCTGCCGAACAGTTGGCTGGCAGGCATTCCATTTATGATGATGGCCTTTTATCTTTTTTGCACTTGCCTGCTGATGCAGGTAATTTTTTCTTTTGTATATCCTGCCCAATACACGAAGGAAAATGAAAAATTATCCTGGAGATCATTGTGGGAGCCGCTGCAGGCAAAAGGATGGAATGGCATAGGCAATTACAAGTTCCTGTCGGTTGCATTGCTGTGCATCATGGGAATATTGTACTTTATTTTTGAATAACACGCATAAAGAGAAAGATGGCAGAGGAATTGGGTGCATTCCAACCAGTCGCTTGTAATGTGTTTCAGTCGATGACGACACCGACAGATGGAGAGTTGTACAGGCGGGTGCCTGCCTGTCCGGTAGGCAGGTCCGCAACCGCCTGCTACAATTTGAAATGCACCCTGGATATCGGGCATAGAATAAAATACTTTATCTTTTAATACCTTTCAACTTCTATGTTTATCATGAAAAAAATTGCATCATGTTAAGATCATTGTTTTTGTTTCTTATTACTGTTGTTTTAAGTGCGCCTTCCCTTGCCCAAAAAAATAACCGGAAGAATGCAACTGAACAATCAACCACTTCCACTGGATCCGACGACCGCCGGTACTGGAGTGAGATACTCTATAAAATAGCTTACCCGGTGGTACATAGTATTGGAAACGGCACATTAAAAAAAGACCTGCCGCTTGAAAAAGGTCCAAACTATTATTTGAACCTCGAAAAAGTAACCTATACTGAAGCAGTGGGCAGAACAATGGCGGGTATCGCACCATGGTTGGAGTTGCCAGACGATGAAACGGAGGAGGGGAAACTCCGGAAAACTTTGTGTACACAATTGCTGCAAGGACTCCCCAACCTGGTTAATCCCGATCATCCCGATTATATCAACTTTCGCACCGAATTGCAGCCTATTGTTGATGCAGGGTTCCTGGCGCACGCATTTTTACGGGCGCCAACACACTTATGGCAACCATTGGATGAAAAAACAAAACAGGGTTTCATCGCCGAATTTAAATCCCTGCGTACAAGAAAAGCCTGGTACAGCAACTGGTTGTTGTTTTCAGGCATCACCGAAGCTTTTTTGCTAAATATCGGCGAACAATACGATCCTGTGCGCATGGATATTGCTTTTAGAAAAACGAATGAATGGTACGTGGGCGACGGTTTGTATATGGATGGTGATAAATTCGCCATGGATTATTACAACTCCTATGTCATTCACCCGATGCTGGTGGATATGGTAAAAGTAATGGCCGACAAAAAACTGGTGAGCCAGGAAGATTATGATATCGCCTTGAAAAGAATGGTGCGATATGCTGCCTTGCAGGAACGGTTCATTTCCCCGGAAGGCACTTACCCGGTTATCGGTCGTTCCATGACCTACCGAACCGCCGCTTTCCAATCACTTGCCCAGGTGTCATTGCTGGAAAAACTTCCTGAAAATATAAACCCCGCCCAGGTGCGCTGTGCATTAACCAAAGTGATGCATAATATTTTTGATAAGCCCGGCACATTCAGCGAAAGTGGTTGGCTGCAATTGGGGTTGGTTGGGCACCAGGTAGAGATGGCCGACCAATACACCAGTACCGGTTCATTATATATGGCTACATTGGGATTTTTAGCATTGGGACTACCCGCAAACAATCCGTTCTGGACGGCGCCGGCTGCAGATTGGACAGCAAAAAAAGCATGGAGTGGACAACCCCTCATGAAGGACTATAAAGTGGATTATTAAACTATCCTTTTTTGCAGGTGGCAGCCTGCCCGGACAATCACGAGTATTGAACTAAATGAACAAGTATGAAAAAATATACGGCGATTATTGCAGCATTGTTATTGCTGACAACCGGTTGCCATAAAAGTCCATCTGCAGATAAACTTTCTACGCCTGGCGCGACAAAGCGTTTTGGCATGATTACCGGGCTCAAACCCGATAAATTGGCTTATTATAAACAACTCCATGCCGATGCATGGCCAGCGGTGTTGAAAAAGATATCAGAATGTAATATTCACAATTATTCCATTTACCTGAAAGAAATTGAAGGCAAATATTTCCTCTTCAGTTATTTTGAATATACAGGAACAGATTTCGATGCAGATATGAAAAAAATGGCGAACGACTCTACTACCCAACGTTGGTGGAAAGAAACCGACCCCTGCCAGCAACCCTTACCGGATGCAGCATCGCAGGGACAGATATGGAGTAGTATGGAAGAAGTTTTTCATACACCATAGCCATCAGAATTTTGAAATCATATGATATAAACGCTGGAACGATATACGACATTAAATAGATCATCATGAAAAAAACAGCAGGGATATTTTTAGTATTGCTTTTTGTCATGTTAGGCCCGCCATTGCAGGCTCAACAAACCAGCCGTCCCAACATCATTGTTTTTTTGGTGGATGATATGGGCTGGCAGGATTGCTCGCTTCCGTTCTGGACAAAAGAGACGCCGCTGAATAAACGCTACCATACACCGAATATGGAACGTCTCGCCCGGGAGGGCATGAAGTTTACCAACGGGTACGCGGCACCGGTATGTACTCCTACCCGGAGCAGTATGCTTAGCGGGATGAATGTCGCCCATCATGGCATCACCAACTGGACCTCGCCAACAAAAAATAATAATACAGACGCAAACGACGATAAAATTGCCGCAGCCGATTGGAATATGAATGGTTTAAGTCCCGTGCCGGGTATTGAAAAGACAGCGTATGCAACACCTTTTCCAGCGATACTGAAAGATGCGGGGTATTTTACGATACATGTGGGCAAAGCACATTGGGCTTCTGCGGGTACGCCAGGAGCAAACCCATACAACATGGGTTTTATGGTGAATATTTCCGGGCATTCGGCCGGTCACCCGCAGAGCTACCTGGGCGAAGAAAACTATGGCAATATGCCGCGCAAGACTATCATACAGGCGGTTCCTGACCTCGAAGAATATTATGGTACAGGCACCTTCCTAACGGAGGCGCTTACCCTGGAAGCTATCAAATCGCTGGAAGCGCCCATACAAAACAAGCAGCCTTTTTATCTCAATATGGCACACTATGCATTGCATACCCCTATTATGGCAGACAACCGCTATTTTCAGAAATATCTTGACGCGGGACTGGACAGCATTGAAGCACGGTACGCCACACTCATAGAAGGAATGGATAAAAGTTTGGGCGATATTATGGACTTCATCAAAATGAAGGGCGTGGAGAAAAATACCATTATCATTTTTATGAGTGACAATGGCGGGTTGAGCCTCGCACCTCCCAGGGGCGGCCAAGCGCACACACAAAACCTGCCATTGAAAGCAGGCAAAGGATCTGTATACGAAGGCGGCATCCGCGAGCCCATGATCGTTAAATGGCCGGGGGTTGCAAAACCTGCTTCGATAACAGAGCAATATGTAATTATTGAGGATTTCTTCCCAACCATACTGGAAATGGCGCAGGTGCATAACTATAAAAAGGTTCAGCAGGTGGATGGAAAAAGTTTTATACCGGTGCTCAAAAACCCGCAGTATAAAGATACCAGCCGGCTGTTGATCTGGCACTATCCCAATAAATGGCAGAACCAGGGCGGGCCCGGCATCAACTATTTCAGTGCAGCAAGGAAGGGGGACTGGAAATTGGTGTACAACCAGCGCACGGGTGAAAAGGAGTTGTATAACCTACGGGATGACATTGGAGAAATGAATAACCTCACTACAAAATATCCTGCAAAGTTGAAGGAACTTTCTTCCTTGTTGGGCAAACAATTGAGGGAATGGAAATCGCCGATGCCGGTTGATAAAGCCACGAATAAGCCCTTACCATGGCCGGATCAGAATTTATAATCTGTAGGTGACAACCAATTGGAATACTGTGATGTTGGGTGCAGTAATGGCGGGGCATTCGGAACTTTGCTGGAGCTGTCGCCCACCACAGCAAAAACCTGTAAGAAAGTTGGAACGCGGGTGTTGCAGTCAGCGAATGAACAACAACCTGGCTTGAGGATTTATTTTATTCAGTCTCCAAATAAACAACGCTAAAATAAAAGGGATGCCATATAAGAATATGATGTTTTTGGGTTTGATTATGATGTCGGGGGCGTATACTGCTACTGCACAATCGCCCGCCATTGCTGTACCCAACAACAGGCAAATTGCCTGGCAACAAGCGGAAATGGGCGTTGTGTTTCATTACGATCTGAATGTTTTTGATACGGCTAAATACAAGCAGTCCGATAATCGTATCAGGCCCATTCCCGACTATAATATTTTCAATCCCGCTCAATTAGATGTGGAACAGTGGGTGGTAGCTGCAAAAGCTGCCGGCGCCCGGTTCGCATTGCTTACCGCCACGCATGAAACTGGCTTTGCACT